>NZ_AYMF01000020.1:0-105238 GCF_000633435.1 Achromobacter sp. DH1f
CGTCACGCGCTCTTGATGTGCTTTAGTCGCGGGCGCTGGGACGGTCAGTGTGCTTGGCATGCTAGCCAACATCGGAGGGGGTTGGCGGGGTGGGACGGTGCCCGCCTCGTGCCGGCCGCGCGGGCGGCCTTACGAGGCTTACGCGGTGTCTTGCGGGTGCCGATGCCGCTGCGCGCGGTTGGGGGCGGGTGATTGCGCGCAGGGGCGCCGGTTCTTTGCTTAGTCCAGCGACAGGTTCAGCTTTTGGATCACCTGGTCCCAGCGGGCCTTTTCGTCCTGGATGCGGACGGTCAGGGCTTCGGGGGTGGAGGGGGCGGGGGTGAAGTATTGCAGGGCCATCTGCTTGCGGACCGTGTCGCTGTTGATGATGCGGGTCAGTTCGCTGTTCAGGCGGTCGATGATGGGCATTGGAGTTTCGGCGGGGGCCAGGATGGCGTTCCAGGAGATGGCTTCGAAGTCGGGGTAGCCCTGGGCGGCCATGGTGGGGATGCCGGGCAGGGTGTCGCTGGGCTGCAGGCTGGTGACGGCCAGGACTTTGACTTTGCCGTCGCGGGTCTGGGGCATGGCGATGGCGGGGACCATGAAGCCGGCCTGGATGTCGCCGCCGATGATGGCGCTGATGACCTGCGGGAAGCCGGCGTAGGGGATGTGCGCCATGTCGATGCCGGCGCGTTCCTTGAACATTTCCATGGCCAGGTGGGCCGAGCTGCCGGGGCCGACGGAACCGTAGTTCAGCGAGCTGCCGTGTTCCTTGACCATCTTGACGAAGTCCTGGACGTTGTTGACGTTCTTCAGGTTGCCGGGCACGGCCAGCACGTTGGGGCTGGTGCCGACCAGGGTCACGGGGGCCAGGTCATTGAGGGGGTCGTAGCCCAGAGTCTTTTTGTAGAGCGTGGGGGCGGTGACCAGGGGGCCGTTGATGGTGTAGAGCAGGGTATAGCCGTCGGGCTTGGCCTGGGTGACGATGCGGGTGCCGATGTTGCCGCCGGCGCCGGGCTTGTTGTCGATGACGATGGGTTGTCCCAGTGCCTGGGCCAGCGGTTCCGAGATCGTGCGCGCGAGGATGTCGGGCGACGAGCCGGGCGGGAACGGGACCACCATGTGAATGGGGCGTTCGGGCCAATCGGCGTGGGCGGCGGCGGGTAGGATGGCCGCGAGGCCAAGGCAAAGGCCGCGCAGCAGGGGGCCGACCCGGAATTTGCGGGTTTGCGTCATGAAGGATGTCTCCTGGGGTGTCGTGCGTCGTGTTGTTCTTGGACGGGAAGGGGGCCGGGCAGCGGGCGGGAATCAGCCGCCGCCGTCGCTTTGTTCGTCACGGGCGTTGCGCGCCAGCAGGGCGGACACCGCGGTCATGGGGGCCACGCCGTCGAACAGCACGGCGCAGACGGCCTCGGTGATCGGTAGCTCGACGTTGATGGCGCGGGCGCGTTCCAGGGCGGCGCGGGCGCAGCGCACGCCCTCGGCGGTGATGCCGCTGGCGAGGATGTCGGCCAATTTGCGGCCGGCGCCGATTTCCAGGCCGACGCGGCGATTGCGCGAGAGTTCGCCCGTGGCGGTCAGCACCAGGTCGCCCAGGCCAGTGAGGCCGGCGAAGGTTTCGGCTTGTGCGCCCAGCGCGACGCCGAAGCGGGTCATTTCGGCCAGGCCGCGGGTGATGAGGGCGGCGCGGGCGTTGGTGCCCAAGGCGAGGCCGTCGCCGATGCCACAGGCCACGGCGATGACGTTCTTGAGGGCGCCGCCGACTTCCACGCCGACCAGGTCGCTGCTGGCGTAGACGCGCAGCGCGGCGCCGTGAAAGGCCTGGGTGGTGGCGGCGCGCAGCGCGGCACTGTCGCTGGCGACGGTGAGGGCCACGGGCAGCCCTTGGGCGACCTCGCGGGCGAAGGATGGGCCGGACAGGGCGCCGCCGACGGCGCCGGGCAGGGCTTCGCGGATGATTTCGTGGGGCAGCCTGGCCGTGTCGGCTTCGAAGCCTTTGCACGTCCAGACGATGGGGGTGTCTTGCAGGCCCAGGGCGGGCAGGCGGCGCGAGAGTTCAGCGCAGGTGGCGGCCAGGCCGGCCACGGGTACGCCCAGCACGATCAAGGGGGTGGCGCCGGCTTGCTGCAGGCGGTGCAGCGTGGCGTCCAGGTCGGAAGAAATGTCCAGCGACTGGGGCAGGGCGATGCCGGGCAGGTAGCGCGCGTTTTCGCGGCGAGCGGCCATGTCGGCGGCTTGCGCGGGATTGCGGGCCCACAGTACGGTGGGGTGGCGGCGGCTTGCGGCCGCCGCCAGCGCGGTGCCCCAGCTACCCGCGCCCAGGACGGCGACGCGCAGGCTGGGCGGATTGGGCAGGTTCATGGGGTGCCGCGGCGTGCCTTACTGGCGGGTGGCGCTGGCGGGCAGGATGATGCCCGAGTCGCTGCCATTGCCGTTGCCGTTGGCGCCGCTTTGCTGCTGCTGCAGTTCGGCCAGGCGTTGTTCGTACAGGGCCTGGAAGTTGACTTCCGTCAGGTGCAGCGGCGGCATCGAGGTGCGGGTGATCGCATCGGCGATGTTGGCGCGCAGGTACGGGTACAGCATGGTCGGGCAAACGATGCCCAGCAGCGGGTCGAGCTGCTCTTCGGGGATGTTGGCGGCTTCGAAGATGCCGGCCTGCGTGCCTTCGACCAGGTACACGACCTTGTCGTTGACGCGGGTGGTGACGGTGACGGTGACCGTGGTTTCGAACACGGTTTCGGCCAGGCGCTGGCCGCCCACGGTGATGCTCACTTCAACCTGGGGCGCTTCTTGCTCCAGGAAGACGTGGGGCGCATTCGGCATTTCCAGCGAAAGGTCTTTCAGGTAGACGCGTTGCAGATTGAACGAGGGCGCGTCGTTGCCGCCTTCTTGCTGGGTGTTTTGGTCTTGATCAGCCATGAGTGTTTCCGTTGGTGGGAGGGGGCAAAAAGGGGCGATGGGCCAGGGCCGGGGCGCTTAGCCGTTGAGCAGGGGGGCAAGGCCGCCCGAGCGGTCCAGGGCCATCAGGTCGTCGCAACCGCCGACATGGGTATCGCCGATGAAGATCTGCGGCACGGTGCGCCGGCCGGTGCGTTCGATCATGAGATCGCGCTGGCCGGGTTCCCGGTCGATCTGGATGATTTCCAGGTCGGTCACGCCGCGCTGCTCCAGCAGCGCCTTGGCGCGGGCGCAATAGGGACAATAGTCCTTGCTGTACATGACAACTTTATTCATAGGCGCTCCAGGCGGATTCTATCGGTAAGGTGGGGGCGCGGCGCGCGGGTTCAACCCTTCTGGGTGACCGGCAGGCTGGCGGCCAGCCAGGCGCGCATGCCGCCTTCCAGCGGCACCACGTCGGCAAAGCCCTGGGCGCGCAGCTTGGTGGCGGCGCGGGCCGAATCGCGGCCATTGTCGCAAACCACGACCAGCGGCTTGTTCTTGGGCAGCGAAGCGATCTTTTGTTCCAGGTCGGCGACCGGCAGGCTGCGGGCCTGGGCGATGTGGCCGGCCTGGAATTGTTCGGCGGGGCGCACGTCGACCCAGACGGCCTGGCGCTGGTTGACCATCTGGATGGCTTCCGTGGTGCTCACGGCCGAGCCGGTACGGCCCTTGCGCAGGGCCGGAATGGCCAGCATGACGCCCGAAACGAGGGTTACGGCGACAATGAAGATGTTGTTTTTATCGAGCAAGAATTGCAGAAGGTCCACGGGGCATCCTGAAGTGCGGCGTCTAGCCTGGTAAAGGCGAACCCTGAAGCGCCGCGCCGGGAAATCGACGGGTGCGCCGGGGCAAAATCAAGGGCAAAATCGCTCAATTATAAAATGAGCGCATTCCCTCACTTTAACCCGCGTTACAAGCGTGCCAAACCATGCATAAACTTGTCCTCATGCGCCACGGCGAAAGCCAGTGGAATCTTGAAAATCGTTTCACCGGCTGGACCGACGTCGACCTGACCGACACGGGCCGCGAACAGGCCCGCAAGGCGGGCGAATTGCTCAAGAAAGAAGGCTATACCTTCGACCTGGCCTATTCGTCGGTGCTCAAGCGCGCCATCCGCACCCTGTGGATCGCCCTGGACGCCATGGACGCCATGTACACCCCCGTGGGCGTGAACTGGCGCCTGAACGAACGCCACTACGGCGCCCTGCAAGGCCTGAACAAGGCCGAAACCGCCGCCAAGTACGGCGACGAGCAGGTGCTGATCTGGCGCCGTGCCTACGCCATTGCGCCCAACCCGCTGTCGCTGGACGACGAACGCCACCCCCGTTTCGACAGCCGTTACGCCAAGATTCCGGCCGACCAACTGCCGGCCACCGAGTGCCTGAAAGACACCGTGGAACGCGTGCTGCCATTCTGGAACGATTCCATCGCTCCCGCCATCCGGGCCGGCCGCAAGGTCCTGATCGCCGCCCACGGCAACAGCCTGCGCGCCCTGATCAAGCACCTGGACAACGTCTCGGACGACGACATCGTCAACCTGAACATCCCCACCGGGCAGCCGCTGGTGTATGAACTGGATGATGACCTGCGTCCCATCCGCCACTATTATCTGGGCGACGCCGCCGAGATCGAGGCGGCCATGGCCGCGGTCGCGGCCCAAGGCAAGGCTAAGAAGGACTGATATCCATGGTGCGCATGGCGGGGTTGTTGTTGGCGGTCATGCTGGCCGGCGGAGCGCTGTCGGCGCGCGCCGCGCCCAACGACCTCGCCGGTCGCCAGTCCGAGGCTGAAAAACAGCAGGCCCAGCTGCGCGACCGCATCGATAACCTGCAAAAGGATATCGACACGCGCGAGGCGGCCCGCAAAGAGGCCGCCGACGCGCTGAAACAGTCCGAATCTGCAATTTCCAAGATCAATCTGCGCCTGAAGGAACTGGCTGACGCCAACCGCCAGGCCACGGCGGACCTGTCCAGCCTGGAAAAGCAGATCTCCGCGCAACAGACCGTGCTGGCCAAGCGCCGCGTGGAACTGGCCGACCAGTTGCGCACCCAATACACCAGCGGCCTGTCGCCCTGGACCGCGCTGCTGTCAGGCGACGATCCCCAGGTGCTGGGCCGCAACCTCGGCTATCTCGACTACGTGTCGCAGGCCCGCGCCCGCGCCGTCGACGCGCTGCGTGCCGATATCGACCGGCTGGCCGCCTTGCAGGGCCGGGCCGACGCCCGCCGTGCCGAGATCGAAAAAGGCGTGGCCGAGACCTCCGAACAAAAGACCGCGCTGGTGGGCCAGCAAAAGGCCCGCGCCACCTTGCTGGCGCAACTGGAAGGGCAGATCGCCGCCCAGCGCGCCGAAGCCAACAAGCTGGGGCGCGATGACCAGCGCCTGTCGCGCCTGATCACCGATCTGGACGCGGCCATCGTCAAGCAGGCCGAAGAGGCCCGCAAAGCGGAAGAAGCGCGGCGCCGTGCCGAAGAAGTGCGCCGCGCCGAGGAAGCCCGCCGCGCCGAAGAGGCCCGCAAAAAGGCCGAAGCCGACCGCCGCGCGGACGAAGCCCGCAAGAAGGCCGAGGCTGACCGCAAGCTGGCCGCCGACAAGGCCGCGGCCGACAATGCCCGGCGCGACCGCACCGCTCGCGAGGCCCGCGAAGCCGCCGAGGCGCGCGAGCAGGTCGAAGCCGCATCGCGGCAGTCCCGCGGCCCCGTCGCCGTGGCCGACCCCGATGCCGCCGGCTTGCGCCCAGCTGAACAGCGCCAGACGCGCCTGACCGGCCCGGCCGAGGCGCCGCCTCCGGTAAAACCCGCGGAACCCCCCAAAAAGGCGGAACCAGTTCCAGAGGAAGCCGCTCCAACCCGTAGTGCATCCACCCAGCCGACTCAGCGTGCGGCGCCGCCTGTGGGCAGTGGCAACGGCTTGCGTCACGGACTGGCCGCGCCGGTGCGGGGGCAGGTGCAGGGTCGTTTCGGGGTCGATCGCCCGGACGGCGGTGTCTGGCGGGGCGTGGTGTTGCGCGCGGCCGAAGGCACGCCCGTCAAGGTGGTGGCCCCCGGCACGGTGGTCTACGCCGATTGGCTGCGGGGTTTCGGCAACCTCATCATTGTGGATCATGGGCAGCAATACCTGACCGTCTATGCTTACAACCAAAGCCTGCTCAAACGGGTGGGCGATTCCGTCGCGGCAGGGGATACTATTGCTACGGTCGGCGCGACCGGCGGCCAAGTGGAATCCGGCCTATACTTTGAAATTCGCCATCGTGGCGCTCCTGTGGATCCGGCCCAGTGGCTGGCGCAGTAAAGCAGTAAAGGGGCTGGTACAGCCAAACCCTCGCCAAACCCTCATCGGCGAAAACAAATTCGGGAAGTGTGCATGAGCACTCGCAAGTTTCGCGGTTTCGGTCTGATTGCCATCGGTGCGGTGGCAGGTGTCTTGCTCAGCGTGGGCGTGACGGCTGTCGCCCAGCGCGGTAGCCCGCTGCCGCTGGACGAACTCAGGCAACTGAGCAACGTCTTTGCCGCGATCAAGAACAACTACGTCGAATCCGTCGACGACAAGACCCTGATCGACAATGCCATCTCGGGCATGGTGTCGAACCTGGACCCGCACTCCGCCTACCTGGACGCCGACGCATTCCGTGAAATGCAGACGGCCACGCAAGGCGAATTCGGCGGCCTGGGCATCGAGGTCGGCGCCGAAGACGGCTTCGTCAAGGTCATCTCGCCCATCGAAGACACGCCCGCCGCGCGCGCAGGCGTCATGGCCGGTGACCTGATCATCAAGATCGACGACACACCCACCAAGGGCATGTCGCTGAACGACGCCGTCAAGCTCATGCGCGGCGCGCCCAAGTCGCCCATCACGCTGACCATCATGCGCGCTGACCGGCCCCAGCCGATCGTGCTCAAGATCGTTCGCGACATCATCAAGGTGCGCAGCGTGCGCAGCAAGATGCTGGACAACAACGTGGCCTACGTGCGCATCGCCCAGTTCCAGGAAAAGACGGGCGTCGACCTGGCCAGGCAGCTCAAGGACCTTGGTGCCAAGGAAGCCCCCAAGGGCCTGGTGCTGGACCTGCGCAATGACCCGGGCGGCCTCTTGACCAGCGCCATCGGCGTGTCCGGCGCGTTCCTGCCGTCCGATGCCCTGGTGGTCTCGACCGATGGCCGTACGCCGGATGCCCGCCACAAGTACCTGGCGGTCCCGTCGGAATACGCCCGTGGCGAAAGCAACTACCTGTCGGGCCTGCCGGCCTGGACCAAGACCGTGCCGATGGTGGTGCTGGTCAACGTCGGTTCGGCCTCGGCCTCGGAAATCGTGGCGGGCGCGCTGCAAGACCACAAGCGCGCCAAGGTACTGGGCAACCGTACCTTCGGCAAGGGCTCGGTGCAGGTGATCCTGCCGCTGTCCGAAACCACCGCGGTCAAGCTCACCACGTCGCGTTACTTCACGCCCAGCGGCCGTTCGATCCAGGCGACCGGCATCGAACCCGACTACGTCGTGGCCGATACCGCCGATGGCGATCTGTTCCGCCTGCCGCGCGAAGCCGACCTGCAACGCCACCTGTCCAACCCGGGCACGTCCAACGAAGTGAAGTCCAATTCCGACCAGGACAACGTCGACGTTCCGACGAAGGTGTTCGAATTCGGCGGCAAGGACGACTTCCAGCTGCAGCAGGCGCTGAACGTGCTGGCCGGCAAACCGGTGCAGAAGGGCACGGCCCGCGCCCAGGCCAAGGCGGATGCCAAGCCTGGCACGGGCAACACCCAGCGCATGAAGATCACGCCGACCGGAGTCGAGCCCAGCAAGGACAAATGAACGACGAGCAACTGCTGCGCTACGCCCGCCACATCCTGCTCGACGAGCTGGGTATCGAAGGGCAGGAAAAGCTGCTGGCGGCGCGTGTGCTTATCGTAGGGGCGGGCGGACTGGGTTCGCCTGCCGCGCTCTACCTGGCCACGGCCGGCGTCGGCGACATCACGCTGGCTGACGACGACGTCGTCGAGCTCAGCAACCTGCAGCGCCAGATCCTCCACACCACGGCCAGCGTCGGCCGGCCCAAGGCCGAATCGGGCCGCGACATGCTGGCCGCGTTCAACCCCCAGGCCCGCGTGCATGCCCGCGTCGAGCGCCTGCAGGGCCAGGCCCTGTCCGACGCGGTGGCGCAGGCAGACCTGGTGCTGGACTGCACCGACAATTTCACCACCCGCCACGCCATCAACCGTGCCTGCGTGCAGCATCGCAAGCCGCTGGTGTCGGGCGCGGCCATCCGTTTCGACGGCCAGGTCAGCGTGTACGACCTGCGCGACGACAACGCGCCTTGCTATCACTGCCTGTTCCCCGAAGCCGACGACGTCGAAGAGGCCAATTGCGCCACGATGGGCGTGTTTGCGCCCGTGGTGGGCATCATCGGCAGCATGCAGGCCGCCGAGGCCCTGAAGCTGCTGTCCGGTGTGGGCGAGAGCCTGTCCGGGCGCTTGCTGTGGCTGGACGTGCGCACAATGCAATGGCGCAGCGTCAATGTGCAGCGTGATCCGGAATGCGCCGTCTGCGGCCATCGCGGACATTGAGCGGGGTGGGACGCGGGTATTCCGTCCCCCTAAAATCCGGAAGGCATTGCCCTTGCGGACAATATTAAAGGTTTGAAATACCTGCTATAACGCCAGCCAGCCTATCGCATATGGACGGGCAGCTTTGGACGTGACGGTGTGGAAACAGCAGGATTGAGCTTCAGCCTGCCCAAGTGGCGGCTGACCCGTTGGTTGACGCATTCCGGGCAAGATACTCCCGCGGATATCCGCGCCGCGTTGATCGCCAGCCTGTTCGGCACCCTGCCCATCTTTGCCGGCGGTGTCATCAATACCCTGATGATCTCCGGCGTCGTGACCTGGCGGCGCCCCGAGCCGCTCTACATCTCGTGGCTGGTCCTGGAAATCGTGCTGGCCCTGGTGCGCGTCACGATCCTGCGATCGGCCCTGCGCAACGCCGCGCGCGGCGGCAATACCCACACCGACATTTACATCCTGCTGGCCTTGCTGTGGGCGTTCAGCGTGGGCTACGGGGTGTTCATCACGTTCCTGAACCACGACTGGCTGGCGGCCACGCTGGCCGGGGTGTCCTGCGGCGCCATGGCCGGGGGCATCTGCTTTCGCAATTACGGCGCGCCGCGGCTGGTTGCCGCGATGATCTTCCTGAGCCTGGGCCCGATGTGCCTGGGCGCGCTGTTCGCCGGTGAAATCGTCACGGCGATCGTCTTCATTCAGATCCCGTTCTACCTGGTCAGCATGAGCATCGCGTCGCAGCGGCTGCGGCGCATCCTGGTGTCCACCATGCTGGCCGAGCGCGAGAACGAGCGCCGCGCCAGCCTGGACGCCCTGACCGGGCTGGCCAATCGCGCCGGGCTGGAAGCCGCGCTGGAACGCATCTGCACCAGCGCGCGCGAACACGACAGCGCGGCTGCGCTGTTCTACATGGACATGGATGACTTCAAGATCATCAACGACACGCACGGCCATGCGGCCGGCGACCATGTGCTGAAAACCATCGCGCAGCGCATGCGCGCCATGCTGCGGGTGGACGACGTGGCTGCCCGCATCGGCGGCGACGAATTCATCGTGCTGGCCACCGGCATCGATGCAACCGCCGCGCTGCGCCTGGGCAACCACCTGCTGCGCGATGCCACGCAGCCCATCACCCTGGCCGACGGCACACGCGTCAGCGTGGGGCTGTCCATCGGCATCTCCCTTATTTCCGGTGCCAACCGCAAAGCCCAATCGGTGCTGGATTCGGCGGATGCGGCGCTGTATCGCGCCAAGGCCCGGGGCGGCCGCCGCTGCGCCGTGGCGGGGGCACCGGAGCTGGAAGAGGCCGAGGCCGGCGGGGCTGCCGCCGCCGCGTGAGGGCAGCGGCGCACGGGCCCGCCCCTGGCAGCGGCATGCGGCGAGCCACATCCGTCGCGGTGGGTCGACAAACCGGGTGACCCAGTCTCTTCAAAGTTATCAGATAACCTGAAAAGTCTGCGATATACTGACGGCGCCATGCTGACCAAGACCCTTACCCTGACCGAACAGGTTGCCCGCCAGATTGCCGACGACATCGCCCAGGGCGTCTACCCCGTGGGCGCCAAGCTGCCGCCGGGCCGGGTGCTGGCCGAGCAATACGGCGTGAGCGCCGCGGTCATTCGAGAAGTCACCGAGCGCCTGCGCGCCCAGGGCCTGATCCAGAGCCGCCAGGGTTCCGGCAGCGTCGTGCTGTCGCGCACGGGCGCGCAAGGCTTTTTGGTGCCGGCCGACATCGCGGTCAGCCGTGAGCAACTGGCCAACGTCTACGAATTGCGCATGGAACTGGAAGGCGGCGCCGCGGCCCTGGCCGCGCAGCGTCGCACCCCCGCCGACCTGGACGCCATGGCCCGCGCGCTGGTCGACCTGGAACGCGACCTGGATCATCCCGATCACAGTGTGGAACACGACATCGCGTTCCACCTGGCCATCGCGACTGCCACGCACAACCCGTTCTACCAAGACTTGCTGCAATACCTGAACCTGCAACTGCGCCTGGCCGTCAGCACCGCGCGTTCGAACAGCCGGCGCCAGGAAGGCATGACCCACGCGGTGCACCAGGAACATGTGGCCGTGTTCGACGCGATCCGTGCGGGCGACGCCGACGGCGCACGCGCCATGGCGGTGCGCCACCTGCGCCAGGCCGCCGGCCGCCTGCAACTGGATTCCCTCTTTCCCGTTTCTCCATAGACATCATGAGCTCAACCGATATTGCACAGCGCCTGGTCCAGGCCCTGGGTTCCGATACCGTCTACACCGCCGAGGCCGACATCGCCCCGTGGCTGTCCGACTGGCGCGGCCTGTACAACGGCCACGCACAGGCGGTGGTCCGCCCGCGCACGACGGCCGAAGTCTCGACCTGCCTGGCGATCTGCAATGAGGCCGGCGTACCGGTGGTGCCGCGCGGCGGCAATACGGGCCTGTGCGGTGGCGCCACGCCGGATGCGGCGCCGGTGAATGTGGTGCTCAGCCTGGATCGCATGAATGCGGTCCGGTCGATCGACACGGTGGCCAATACGATGGTGGCCGAAGCCGGCTGCATCCTGGGCAACCTGCGCCGCGCCGCGCAAGACGCCAACCGCCTGCTGCCGCTGAGCCTGGCCGCGGAAGACTCAAGCCAGATCGGCGGCAACGTCGCCACCAATGCCGGCGGCGTGAATGTGGTGCGCTACGGGATGGCGCGCGAGCTGGTGCTGGGCCTGGAAGCGGTGCTGCCCAACGGCGAGGTCTTCAACGGCCTGCGCACGCTGCGCAAGGACAACACGGGCTACGACCTGAAGCAGCTGCTGATCGGTTCGGAAGGCACGCTGGGCGTGATTACGGCAGTGGCGCTGCGCCTGTTCCCGCGCACGGACGTGCGTTCGGTGGTGCTGGCGGCAGTAGAGTCGCCGGCCCAGGCATTGCAGCTGTTCGAGATCCTGTTCGAGCAATGCGGCGCGCGCCTGCAAGCCTTCGAGTATTTCTCGGGCGACTGCCTGGACCTGGTGCTGACGCACGCGGCAGGCGTCCAGGAACCGTTCGACCAACGTTACCCGGCCTATGTGCTGGTGGAATTGGCGGACACGGCAGACGAGGCTGCGCTGACGGCGTTGCTTGAAAACGTGATCGGCACGGCGCTGGAACGCGGCCTGTGCCTGGACGCGGCGGTGTCGGCATCGCTGGCACAACTGCAAGCGCTATGGAAACTTCGCGAGGAAATCTCGGAAGCCCAACGCGCAGACGGCCCCCACCTGAAGCACGATGTGTCGTTGCCGATCGAAAGCATCCCGGACTTCATGGCATCGGCCGAAGCCCGCATCCGCGCGCTCTACCCGGACCTGCGCCCGTTCATCTTCGGCCATTTCGGCGACGGCAACCTGCACTACAACCTGTCCAGGCCGGCGGGTGCAGACAAGGGCTGGGTGGCGGAGCACGGGGCGGCGATTACGGACGCGGTGCTGGATGAGGTGAACCGGTACGGGGGAAGCATCAGTGCGGAACACGGGATCGGGCAGTTGAAGCGGGATCATTTCTTGCATAGCAAGGATGCGTTGGAGTTGCGGGTGATGCGGGAGATCAAGCGGGTGTTGGATCCTAAGGGGATCATGAATCCTGGGAAGCTGCTTTAACGCTTGGCGTTTTAGGTTGGGGATTGCTTCGTCGATTGTGCGGTGTTTCGTCGGTCGCTCGGTGCTTCGTAGGTCGCCCTGTGCTTCGTAGGTCGCCCGTCGCTGGGGTGGCTTGCGGAGTGGGCGCACACGATTGCGGTCCGGCGCGCCGGCGCCGGACTTCCCCTTCGTCATCCTCGTCCGCCTTCGGCTCCCTACGGATTCCCTCGGGCGCATCGAGGTTGCCCACTCCGCAAGCCACCCCCGCGACGGGCTACGGTTTTCGAGGTTTGTCGCGCTGCTAGACCTGTATACAGGGAATGAGATCTACAGGGTCGCCAAGCCGCGGCCGCGCGGGCGGCCACGTTTGGCATTCGTGTTGCTGACAGTGTTGCGGTTGCGCTTCGCGCTGGTGGGGAGTGGTTTTCTAGTGGGTCCGCATTTCTTGGGGAGGGGCGGTGATGGGCGGCGCGAGCGGGCACTGGCTTGCGCATGTTGACTGTCTCGCGCGCCGCCCATCGGGCGCTGCACATTGATGTGGAACGCAGCGGCATCCGCGCCGATAGAAGATCGGTGGGAAGGCGGCGTCAATTCAGCTGTGGATTAAAAGATGTGATGCCTCGCAAGCGCGAGAGCGGCATCGGTGCACGCAAGACACGGCGTAAGCCTCGTAAGGCCGCCCGCGCGGCCGGCACGAGGCGGGCACCGTCCCACCCCGCCACCCCCCCTCCGATGTTGGCTAGCATGCCAAGCACACTGACCGCCCCAGAGGCCGCGACTAAGGCACATCAAGAGCGCGTGACGGGGCAGGCGGGGTGAGGGCGGGGCGTGTAGATGCGCCCGAGGGAATCCGTAGGGAGCCGAAGGCGTACGAGGATGACGAAGGGGCAGTCCGGAGCGAAGGCTCCGGACCGCAATCGTAGCCCCGCCCTCACCCCGCCTGCCCCGTCACGCGCGGCTCAAGAACTCAACCGCGCGCACTTCAAAAAACACCAAACAATCACTGCCGATGATAAACCTCGGCCCCTTTCTTAACGAACTCGACTGATTTTTCCTGCATTCCCTTTTGCAGCGCATCCTTCTCGCTGACGCCCTGGGCAGCCGCGTAATCACGGACGTCCTGCGTGATCTTCATGCTGCAGAAGTGCGGGCCGCACATCGAGCAGAAGTGGGCCACCTTCATCGAGTCCTTGGGCAGCGTTTCGTCGTGGAACTCCTTGGCCGTGTCCGGGTCCAGGCCCAGATTGAACTGGTCGTCCCAGCGGAACTCGAAACGTGCCTTGGACAGCGCGTTGTCGCGGATCGCGGCGCCCGGGTGGCCCTTGGCCAGGTCCGCGGCGTGGGCGGCGATCTTGTACGTGATGATGCCGTCCTTCACGTCCTTCTTGTTCGGCAGGCCCAGGTGTTCCTTGGGCGTCACATAACAGAGCATGGCCGTGCCGTACCAGCCGATCAGCGCCGCGCCGATGCCCGACGTGATGTGGTCGTAGCCGGGGGCGATGTCGGTCGTCAGGGGGCCCAGCGTGTAGAACGGCGCCTCGTGGCAGTGTTCCAGCTGCAGCTCCATGTTTTCCTTGATCATCTGCATCGGCACGTGGCCGGGGCCTTCGATCATCACCTGCACGTCGTGCTTCCAGGCCACTTGCGTCAGTTCGCCCAGCGTCTTCAGTTCGGCGAATTGGGCTTCGTCGTTCGCGTCGTAGCCCGAACCCGGGCGCAGGCCGTCGCCCAGCGAGAAGCTGACGTCGTAGGCCTTCATGATTTCGCAGATTTCCTCGAAGCGCTCGTAGAGGAAGCTTTCCTTGTGGTGCGCCAGACACCACTTGGCCATGATCGAACCGCCGCGCGAAACGATGCCGGTCATGCGGTCGGCCGTCATCGGGATGAAGGGCAGGCGCACGCCTGCGTGGATCGTGAAGTAGTCCACGCCTTGCTCGGCTTGCTCGATCAGCGTGTCGCGGAAGATCTCCCAGGTCAGTTCTTCGGCCTTGCCGTCGACCTTTTCCAGCGCCTGGTAGATCGGCACCGTGCCGATCGGCACCGGCGAGTTGCGGATGATCCATTCGCGGGTTTCGTGGATGTGCTTGCCGGTGGACAGGTCCATCACGGTGTCGCCGCCCCAGCGGATCGCCCAGGTCATCTTCTCGACTTCTTCGCCGATGCCGGAGCTGACGGCCGAGTTGCCGATGTTGGCGTTGATCTTCACCAGGAAGTTGCGGCCGATGGCCATCGGTTCGACTTCGGGGTGGTTGATGTTCGCGGGGATGATCGCGCGGCCGCGGGCGATTTCGTCGCGCACGAATTCCGGGGTGATCGCGGCGGGGATGGCGGCGCCGAACGATTGGCCGGGGTGCTGGCGCAAGAGGCGCTTGACCATCTTTTCGCCGTCCGGGCCGCTGTCGCGCAGCGTTTGCAGGTAGTGCTCGCGGCGCAGGCTTTCGCGGATCGCCACGTATTCCATTTCCGGCGTGATGATGCCGCGGCGGGCGTAGTGCATCTGCGAGACGTTGGCGCCGGCCACCGCGCGGCGGGGCGGGCGTTGCAGGTCAAAGCGCATGGCCGTCAGCTTGGGATCGGTCAGGCGTTCCTTGCCGTAGTCGCTGGTGGGGCCCGACAGCACTTCCGTGTCGCCGCGCTCTTCGATCCAGGCGCGGCGCAGTTCGGGCAGGCCGCGGCGGATGTCGATCTTGGCGTCCGGGTCGGTGTAGGGACCGCTGCAATCGTAGACGGTCAGCGGCGGATTCTTTTCGCCGCCGAACATGGTGGGGGTGTCGTCTTGCTCGATCTCGCGGAAGGGTACGCGGATGTCGGGGCGGGAACCGACTTCGTAGACCCGGCGGGATTTGGGCAAGGGGGCGACCGCGGCCGCGTCGACTTCGGCGGTGGCGGCCAGGAATTTGGGATTGGCGTTCATGGAAAGCTCCAAGCGAATGGTTTGGAGCCGATCGGGAATGGACTCCCGCCATGCGTGGCATGGCGGGAATACGGCTCCCAGCATCGGCATTATCCGTACTGGTACGAAGGGACTCTCTCAACACGTCGGGCCGCAATGGCGCGACGAGTACCCCTGCGCGAAAGCGAAGTATAGAGCCTGCCAGGGCGGGAGGCGAATGCGGGGTGATGCTGCATCGCAGTAACGCGGGCGGCCGGCGGCGGGCAGCAGCAGGCGCATGTGGGGCGATTCCGTGTCATGGCGCTGGCGGTAGTACCGGTTTACATTTGGAATCAGACTGCGGAGACACTGCCATACATGTTCTGTACACTTTTTCCCGTCAGCCGGGGGTCAGTCCTTCGGCTCCAGTCCACTTAAGAAGGAATCGAGCATGCAACTGACCCTACGCAAATTGGCGCCTGCACTGGTCGTCATGACCCTTGCGCTTGCAGGTTGCAAGACCGCCCCGACCAAACCCGGCGCCGCCGCCACGCCCGACACGGCGGGCCAGCAGCAGCCTTCCGGCCAGCAGCCGGCTACCGCTTCGATCGTCGAGTTCTACGTGGCACAGGCCCAGCCGGGCGCCGGCCTGGTCGAACTGAGCCTGCCGGATGGCAAGATCTACCTGCAGCAGCAGCCGGCACTGACCCGTGCAGACCTGACCGAAGCCGCCGCCCTGGTCGACCGTCAAGGCGGCAACTTCGTCGGCCTGCGCTTCTCGGAAGCCGGCGCTCGCAAGCTCAACGAAATCAGCAGCCAGAACGTCGGCAACATGCTGGCCTTGGTCATCGACCGCGAGCTGATCGCCGCGCCGAAGATCGGCGAACCCCTGAACCGTGGCGTGCTGGCCTTCGGCGTGCCGTCGGCCCAAGCCGCGTCCGACATCGCTGCCAAGATCCGTGGCGAAAATGCCCCGGCACCTGGTGCTGCGCCGGCTCCGGCGCCCGCCAAGCCCTGATCGGACCCACGCGCAAGAAACCCGGCCATGGCCGGGTTTTTTTTGTCCTGCTGCGAGGGGGGCTGGCCGGATTCAGCCGGCCTTGCGTCCACGGGGCTTCACGCCGCGACGCGCTTGCGCCATTTCAATGAAGGTCTGCGTCAGGGCTTCGAGCATGGCTCGGTCGTCAGGCGTCAGCGTATCGAACTGCGCCGGCGCAATATTGGGAAACGGCCATGGCGCCTGCGGGCGTGGACGGCGGCCGGCAGGGCGTGGCAGCGATTCGGATACGCCGCTGGTGGGCGGCAGCGTATCGGTGAGATCGTAGCCTTCCATGGGAAGCTCCATGGGGCCTTTGCCGGTTTCGAGCCATTCGAGCTCGACCTTCAGGACTTGCGCCAGTTTGCGCAGCGAGCGGCTGGAATGCCGCAACCCGCTTTCATAGCTGCCAATCGCGCTTTGCGAGAGGCGCGCCAGGCGTGCGACGGTCTTCTGCGTGTGGCCACGCAAGAGACGAGCATGCTTCAGTCGGTCTGAAAATGTTTTCACGCGTCGATTGAAGCTTGCGCCGTAGGCACTTTGGTAGCTATAAATATTACTTACGTGATAAGTTCGGGGAGACGATCGCATGCAGGAAATAGGTCACGTCCTCGTCGTGCAACGTGATGGAATGGCGTGCAATAACTTCGTGCATACCTTACGCCAATTTCATTGGCGGGTCAGCCTGTGCGAGTCGCCCGACGATCTGCGGGCGCGGCTGCGTCACCAGTCCGCTGATGCCGTGGTGCTGTTCGGTATCGGGCAAGATCTGCCAGCATTGATCCTGGCGCTGCGCGTTGCAGCGCCTGCGACCGCGGTGGTCTGGCAGCCGCTTTCTGATTGCCCACAAGCGCGTATCGCCGCACTGGATGCCGGTGCGCATGCGTGCGTGCCTGCCAACGCCACGAATGAAGAATGGGACGCCGTTCTGCGCAACCTGATCCGGGGTACGCGTCCTGCACCCGTTGGACGGGCGCAGTGGCGTGTCGATGCATTGGGCCGCATGCTGGCCGGGCCGGACGGCGAACGCCTGCCCTTGACGCACACCGAGCGTGCTTTTTTTGTCAGCTTGCTGGGCGCGCCGGGGCAATGCCTGCACCGTGAAGGGTTCTTTCCCGACGCGGCGCGGGATCCCCAGGACGGCGCGCGGCGCGTGGATGTCCTGGTATCGCGCCTGCGCGCCAAGGCGCGGCGGCGCAATTTCGAATTGCCGGTGCTGGCGGTGCGCGGGTGGGGATACATGCTGCTGCCACAGGGCGGGGCAGAGCCGGGCTAGAAACCGGCCGTCAGGCGGGTGCCGCCAGAAGCCAGCAAGGGAACGCGTTCAGGGCCGGCAGGAAGATGACGGCAGGCTGGCGTATGCCAGCCTGCGCAGTGGCTTGCTAGAGCACCACCAGGTTGTCGCGGTGCATGAGCTCGGGGTCGGTCATGCTGCCCAGGATGCGGGCGATCTGCGACGAGGGCTGGCGCAAGATGCGGCGAGTGTCCGCCGACGAATAATTGATCAGGCCGCGGGCGCACTCGCGGCCCTGGCTGTCGACGCAGGCGACGACGTCGCCGCGGCCGAATTCGCCTTCGACCTCGACCACGCCGATCGGCAAGAGGCTCTTGCCTTCGCGCAGCAGGGCTTGCACGGCGCCGTCGTCCAGCACCACGCGGCCGCGCAGCCGCAGGTGGTCGGCCAGCCATTGCTTGCGCGCAGACCACACCGGCAGCACGGCGCGTAATTCGCTGCCGATGCATTCGCCTTGCGCCAGGCGGGTCAGCACATTGGGTTCGCGGCCCGAGGCGATGATGGTGTGCGCGCCGCTGTGTGCGGCGCGCTTGGCGGCCAGCACCTTGGTCAGCATGCCGCCGGTGCCGATGCCGCTGCCGGCGCCGCCCGCCATGGCTTCCAGCGATGCATCGCCGGCCTGCGCATGCGCCATGAACTTGGCATCGGGATTCTTGCGGGGGTCCGAGTCGTACAGGCCGCGCTGGTCCGTCAGGATGATCAGCGTGTCGGCTTCGATCAGGTTGGTGACCAGGGCGCCCAGCGTGTCGTTGTCGCCCAGGCGGATTTCGTCGGTGACGACCGTGTCGTTCTCGTTGACGATGGGCACCACGCCCAGGCGCAGCAGCGCGAAGATGGTGCTGCGCGCGTTCAGGTAGCGGTGGCGGTCGGCCAGGTCTTCGTGGGTCAGCAGAATCTGCGCGGTGCGCAGGCCGTATTCGGCGAAGGCGGCTTCATAGGCCTGGCACAGGCCCATCTGGCCCACGGCGGCGGCGGCTTGAAGCTCGTGCATGACCGACGGGCGCTTGCGCCAGCCCAGCCGCGCCATGCCCTCGGCGATGGCGCCGCTGGAAACCAGCACGATCTGCTTGCCCTGCTTGTGCAGGGAAGCGATCTGCGCGGCCCAGTGGGCGACGGCGGCGCGGTCCAGGCCGCGGCCTTCGTTGGTGACCAGCGACGAGCCGACTTTGGCGACCAGGCGCTGGGCGTGGGTGACGACGGAAACGGCGGGTGATTCAGCAGACATGTTGGGGCCCGGCTGCGGCGAGAAAAGACGTAATCGGAAGGACTGCGATTATGGCTTATTCGTCACCGCCACGCGGCGCGGCGGGCTTGTCGGCGTCGGAACGCTTGTCGTCGAAGCGGGGGTCCGGTGCCACGTAGGTGCCGTCGGCCTGGTCTTGCGACACGTGTTCCTTTTCGCGCTCGGCGTCCAGGTAGTCTTGCAGCGCGTACAGCATGTCCTGCGTGCCTTCGCCCGTCAGCCCGGAAATGGCGAACACGGGGCCCGTCCATTTGTAGAGCTCGAGGAAGCGGCGCTTGGTGTCTTCGGGATCGGGCACCATGTCCAGCTTGTTCAGGATCAGCCAGC
This sequence comes from Achromobacter sp. DH1f, assembly GCF_000633435.1. Lineage (NCBI taxonomy): Bacteria > Pseudomonadati > Pseudomonadota > Betaproteobacteria > Burkholderiales > Alcaligenaceae > Achromobacter > Achromobacter sp. DH1f. The sequence continues at coordinate 18,828 of NZ_AYMF01000020.1, forward strand.
GCGGCTTGTCGGCCAGTTCCGGATCGTAGCGGCGCAGTTCTTCGACGATGGCGCGGGCGTCATTGACGGCCTGCTCGACGGGATCGGCGTCCGGATCGGGGGTGGACACGTCCACCAGGTGCAGCAGCACGCGGGTGCGCGCCAGGTGGCGCAGGAACAGGTGGCCCAGGCCCGCGCCTTCGGAGGCGCCTTCGATCAGGCCGGGAATGTCGGCCACGACGAAGCTGCGCGACGGCGAGGTGCGCACGACGCCCAGGTTGGGATGCAGGGTGGTGAAGGGGTAGTCCGCGATCTTCGGCTTGGCATTCGAGATGCGCGTGATCAGCGTGGACTTGCCGGCGTTGGGCAGGCCCAGCAGGCCCACGTCCGCCAGCACCTTCAGTTCCATGCGCAGGTAGCGGTGCTCGCCTTCCTTGCCGGGCGTCCACTGACGCGGCGCGCGGTTCAGGCTGGACTTGAAGTGGATGTTGCCCATGCCGCCCTGGCCGCCTGCCGCGAGCACGACTTTCTGCTCGTGTGTGTTCAGGTCGAACAGGACTTCGCCGGTTTCGGCGTCATGGATGATGGTGCCAACGGGCACGCGCAGCGTGATGTCCGGAGCGGCCGCGCCGTATTGGTCCGAGCCGCGGCCGTTTTCACCGCCCTTGGCGCGGTGCAGGCGTGCGTAGCGGAAGTCGATCAGCGTGTTGATGTTGCGGTCGGCGACCGCGTAGATCGTACCGCCGCGTCCGCCGTCGCCGCCGTCCGGGCCGCCTTTGGGGATGAATTTTTCGCGGCGAAAGCTCGCCACGCCATTGCCGCCTTTGCCGGCGACGACTTCAATGGTGGCTTCGTCTACGAATTTCATGATGTCTGCGCGTGTATGAATGTAGAGGCTGCGCCGCGATGGCGCTGGCCTGGAAGGAAAAAAGCCCTGCCGCGTGCGACAGGGCTTTTGCCGTTCTGGCGTGGGGCAGATCGCCGGGGCGACCTTGCCGTTTGCCGGATCGTGCTGCGTCCGCCGCGAGGGCCGCGGACGCGATTGCCGATTACTCGGCGGCGACGATCGAAACGGTTTGCTTGTTCAACGCGCCCTTGAAGCCGAATTGAACCTTGCCGTCGATCAGCGCGAACAGGGTGTGGTCCTTGCCCATGCCGACGTTCACGCCAGCGTGGAAACGGGTACCGCGCTGACGCACGATGATCGAACCAGCGGGAATCAGTTCACCGCCGAAAGCCTTGACGCCCAGACGCTTCGATTCTGAGTCGCGTCCGTTTCGCGTAGAGCCGCCGCCCTTTTTCTGTGCCATTTTTAGCTCCTGCTAATGTGGTACCGAGTCGCTTCTTAAGCCGTGATGGCTTCGATGCGGATTTCGGTGTAGTTCTGACGGTGGCCCTGACGCTTCTGATAGTGCTTGCGACGGCGCATCTTGAAGATCTTGACCTTGTCGTGGCGGCCTTGCGCAAGAACCGTTGCCTTGATCACGGCGCCCGAGACGAGGGGCGTGCCAACTTTCAGTTGGTCGCCTTCGCCCACGGACAGCACTTGATCCAGGGTGATTTCTTGCCCAATGTCTGCCGGTATCTGTTCTATCTTGAGTTTTTCGCCAATGGCAACACGGTACTGCTTGCCACCGGTTTTTACGACCGCGTACATGGGGTATTCCTTAAATAGGTAAATGGGCTTATTCGCAGCCGGCCCTGCTGGGCTGGCGGTACTTGCTATAGAGAGATTGCCGGGCCAGGATGTTCTGGCTGGCTGATGCCGGGCGGGGGCTTCGCGCAGATTCTGCGGTGCAGAATTTGCGTGGGGCCGCCAGGCATTTCGCTAAGCGCGTAGTGCGTAATTCACCGACGTAATTCGGCCATCACTGACCGAATCCGGGATATTAGCGTGGGGCTGGGGAAAAGTCAAAAAGCGCTTGCAGGGTAAGGGCTTAGGTGTCGCGTGGGCGCCGCGGACAGGCCAGGGTGGCGTTAAATAACGGGGTCTGATCATGGGCCCGCCAGCGCTGGGCGCTGTGCCGTCCGGCCCCTGGGCGCGGGGGCGACGAGGCCCGGCTACGGTTCGTGACACCCCGTATAATCGCTGGTCGAATCCCCCTGCCATCCCGGCGGGCCCAGCGGTAAGAGCTGTTACACACGGCTCGTTTCACACTCCGGATACGTCTTGAATCTCCCCGCGCTCATTGCCCCCATAGCTGACGATATGAAAGCCGTCGATGCGGTTATCCGCGAGCGGCTGAATTCCGAGGTGGTGCTGATCCGTACGATCGGCGATTACATCATTGGGGCGGGCGGCAAGCGCATGCGCCCGGCGATGGTGCTGATGGTGGCGCGCGCCCTGGGCTATGAAGGGACGCATCACCAGCTGCTGGCCGCCGTGGTGGAATTCATCCATACCGCGACGCTGCTGCACGACGACGTAGTCGACGAATCCGACCTGCGCCGTGGCCGCGACACCGCCAACGCAGTGTTCGGCAACGCCGCCAGCGTGCTGGTGGGCGACTATCTCTATTCCCGCTCGTTCGAGATGATGGTCGAGGCCGACTCGATGCGCATCATGAGCATCCTGTCCGAGGCCACCACGGTGATCGCCGAGGGCGAGGTGCTGCAGCTCTTGAACGTGCACGACCCGGACGTGTCGCAGGAACGCTACCTGCAGGTGGTGCGCTACAAGACCGCCAAGCTGTTCGAGGCCGCCGCCCAGGTTGGCGCCGTGCTGGCCGGCGCCACGCCGGAGCAGGAAGCCGCCGCGGCCGCCTACGGCCGCCACGTGGGCACGGCCTTCCAGTTGGTGGACGACGTGCTGGACTACAGCGGCGACGCCACCGCGCTGGGTAAGAACGTGGGCGACGATCTGCGCGAGGGCAAGCCCACGCTGCCGCTGATCCGCGTGATGGAAGTGGGTACGCCCGAACAGCAGCAACTGATCCGCGACGCCATCAAGACGGGCGACGCCGACTTCGCCGCCGTGGCCGCCGCCATCCAGGCCACCGATGCGCTGGACCACGCCCGCCAGGCCGCCGTGGCCGAGGCGGATCGGGCCCGCGAAGCCCTGTCGAACTACCCCGTTTCCCCTTTTCTAAATTCTCTGTTAGAATTCTGCGCTTTCGCGGTGAATAGAGATCGCTAACCGAAAGGCAGCGAAATAAGTTCACCAAAACCCAAGGATCTTGGAACCCCCAAGCCCTTTGGTGGAAAGCGAAAAATGATTTGGTTGCACTGAGCGCAGCGAAGTCAGTAGTCGAAAGACTAGATGTAGTAAGACTCGGGGCGTAGCTCAGCCTGGTAGAGTACTGCGTTCGGGACGCAGGAGTCGGAGGTTCGAATCCTCTCGCCCCGACCACTTGATGTGGTCGAATTCTTGAAAGTGTTTCCCGACACTTTTAGCTGAAAGCCGGTATCGCGAAAGCGGGCCGGCTTTTTTGCGTCTGCGCGCTTTCATCGCGGTATCGCCCTGACATCACCTCAGAATCAACGTATAGCGGCGCATCGGGGCTTCGAAGAAGGCGTAGCCGATTTCGTTGACCCGGGCGCGCAGCACGATTGTTTTGGTTTCCATTGCAACGTCCTGGCCGTCGTCGGCCTGGATCGTGGCTTCGATGCAGTCGCCGGGGTGGTAGCCGGAGGTTTTGACGATCAGGTTCAGGTCGACGTAGTGGTCGACTTCGTCGGTGGTGACGCGGGCGTTGTAGGGGCCTTGGGTCCAGTAGATGTCGTCGACCTTGCCGCCGCTTCTGCGGGTGGTGACGGGGCAGGCGGGGGACGCGGCGAGAATGCGGATGGGCGTCAGGGATTCGCCTGGCGCCGGGAGTGGCGGGTCCGACGGCGGTTGTCCTGCCGCAATGGCCTGGGACGCAAAGAGCGTGATGGCCATGAGCAGGGCACAGCGCAACGTCGACGGCACGCGCCGCGTGGCGGGCGATGGCGGGCGGGATGATTTCATGACGGCGTGTTCATGATGCTGACCTGACGATGCTGGCTTCATGATGCCGGCCTCATGGCGAACCGCCAGCTTGGACACCGCCCGCCGCGTCGGCGCGCTTGGGCGGCAGCGGAGCGAAGTAGCCGACGACGAGCAGCAAGGCGCCTACGCCGATGAACGAGACGATGCGTGCCAGGCCGCCGCTGTTGCTCAGTTCCACGAAGACCAGCTTGGCGACGACCACCGCGATCAGTGTGGCGCCGGCCAGCCAGACGGTGCGGCGATGGCGCAGGTGGCCGCCGATCATCAGGCCCAGGGCAATCAGGGTCCAGACGAGCGACAGGCTGGCCTGCACCAGCATGGATTCGAGCAAGGCGGTCAGTTCGTACGGTACGCCTGCCCAATGGTGGGCCGTGCGCATCACGACGGCGGTCAAGAACGCGAACAACGACACGCCGGCAATGGCGTCGAGGTTGATGGCTTGGGACGCGAAAGACCCCTTGATGCCCTTGGGATTCAGCGACAGGGCGGCCTGGCCCTGCGCGCTGCGTGACCACCTGACCACGCCGAACAGGGCGAACAGCAAACCGATATCCAGCGGGTTGAGCAGCGGTATGTAAGGCAGCGGCGCGGCGTCGCCCGCGCTGGCGATATTGGCCAGCCAGAACCAGCCCAGCGTCAGCGCGGCGAGCGGCAGTGGGGCAAGCCGTCGATATTCGCGCGCATGGGTGGATACGGGCCATGGCCAGGCGCGTGGCGAGGCTATCAGTACCAGGTACAGGCTGGGCAGGATGGCCCAGCCGAGCCAGCGCCACGCGCTGCCCGGCGGGGATACCAACACCAGGCCATACCGCAGTTCCAGCGTCAGCACACCGATCAACAGCCAGCAGCCCAGGACATGGGCGGCGCAGGCCGCCCATGTCGGCAAGCGCGCGGCCAGCAGGCGTTGCGACAGGAAGTGCACGCTGAACACCGCGGCCCACGCCAGCCAGCCAAGGTTTGCCGCGGGGTGGCTGTGCGGCTGCCAGGTCAGGAGCAATACCAGGGCCGCTGCCGGCATGAGCGCGCAGCACAGCGCGCCCAGCGCGGGCCAGTCCAGGCGACGCGCCAGCCCGGTCCACAGCGCCACGCTCAAGGCGGCGGCGCCCAGCCATAGCGTGGCGATGAGTTCTGTGGGGGCCAAGCGCAGCACTTCGTTGGCCAGCGCCAGGGTCCACCACGCGGCGCCCCAGGCGAGCAGCGAGACGGACAGGCGGGGCAGATCCGGCAAGGCGAGTGAACGGGCTTGATGGGCCGCATGCAGGCACCAGGCGCCGATCATGGCGGTGAGCGCCAGGGTCATCGGCATCCAGAACAGGCCATTGATGATGGGTTGCAGCGCGGCGTTGCCGGGGGGGCCTGGCAGATAGGGCGAGGACGCCATCGCGGCCGCGGACGCGCCGCCGACGATGCCCAGCCATTGCAAGAGAAACAGCAGGCCGCCCAGGCCCTGCACGGCCAGGGCGGTGAAGACGAACGTGCGCGACGGCAAACGCAGGCCGACGAGCAAGGTGGCCAGCCCGGCCAGCGCCCAGCTGATGGTGGTGCCCTGGTACGAGAAGAACAAGGGCGCCAGCAGATACAGGAAGACCAGGCCGGCGCATGCCAGCAGCGGCAGGATCGGCTTTTCCCAGGCGTGCGTCTGCGTGGGCGGCGTGGTGCGCAGCAGGTTGAAGCTGCACAGCAGCGCCGCACCCAGCATCAGGGCGCCCAGCCACGAACCGTGGATCAGGCTGGCGCTGCCGGCATCCAGTTCGCTCATGAATGCCAGCGCCGAGCCCAGTTGCAAGAGCAAGGCGAAGGCGCGCGCGATGGGGCGGGGCTGGCGCAGGCCCAGCCAATAGACGCCGGCCCCTTCCACCGCCCAGGCGGCGGCGGTCCAGTTGGCGTCCAGCGCCAGGGGGATGGCCAGGCTGGCGAAAATCAGCCCCAGCACCAGGCACGCCTCGGCCAGCAACGCGCCACGGCCGCCGCGCAGAAAGCGGGCAAGGCTCATGTAGAGAATGCCAAGCACCAGCGCGCTGAAGGCCGTTGCGTATTCCAGATGCTGCACCAGCGCCACCTGCAGGCCAAAGCCGACCAGCGGCGGGCCGAACAGCAGCGTGCCGTCGACATAGTCGTTCTTGTGGGCGGCCCAGTGCGAGCGGGCCTGTTGGCTGCCGTCAGCGGGCGCTGCGGGAAGGTCGCGCAGTTTCCGGCGGGCGAACAGCAGGCCGATGGCCAGGTACATCACGAAAAAGAGGATCAGGAACGGTTCGGTGCTCCATAGCAGTGGCGGCGTGTAGGACCGCAGGCCCCAGGTCAGGCCGATGCTGAAGGTGCCGGCAAAGCCGATCACGTTCAGCATGCGCCAGGCCTTGAACCAGGCGATGGCCAGGATGCCCGCGTTCAGGATGGCGAAGTAGCTGAACAGGGCGATGTGGCTGCCATCGCCGGTAGAGGTCAGGATGGGGGCGGCAAAGCCCCCCAGGGCGGCGGCGCAGGCCAGGGGCAGGGAGTCTTGCCGGACCGCCAGGAGCGCCGAGAACACCGTCACTGCTACCAGCAGGCCGAAGGCCGTTGCCGGGCCGAGCAGGGGATGCAGGCGCATGGCCGCGAAGACGGTCAGGTACAGCACGGCGATGCCGGTGCCCTGCAGCATCAAGGCGTACTGCCGGTTGCGGGGGCGCAGCCACCCGCCCAGGCCCAGCAGCACCAGGGCCGCTGCCGCGACGCCGGCATAGCGCAGTTCGATCGGCACCACCATGCCTTCGGTGGCGTAGCGCAGCAGGAAGGCCAGGCCGAAGAACAGCAGCACGGCGCCCACGCGCAGCACGGAATTGCCGCCCAGCAGCCAGTCGCGCGCATGGTCGTAGGCTTTTTCCGCCAGGCTGGGGCGGCGCGGCTCGTTGACGGGCGGGCGTGCGGGGATCGGTTCGGGGGGTAGCGTTGGCGGCGCTTGCGTCGCGGGGGCGGTCATCAGCGGTTCGGCCGATGCGGGTTGAATGTCGGCAGGGGGCGCGGTGAATCGGTGCGGGGCATGCTTGTCGCGCGGCGCCGTTCTAGGTTCGGGCGCAGCAACCGGATCCAATTCAAGGTCTGACGCGGGGACGGCGCTGCGGTCATCCAGCTGGGCCAGGCGCTGCTGGACGGCTTCCAGGGCCGCTAGGGTCTGCTTTTGCGCGATGTCCTGCCGTGCCACCTGCGCTTTCAACTGCCGAAGCGCCAAGGCCTGGCCGATGATCAAGCCGAATAGTCCGCCGGCGATGATTGCCTCGTTGGACCCGTCCAGTTCCAGGCCGAGGCCCATCCCCGCCAGCATCAGTATGAATTGCACGATCGGTTTCCCCGAAGCGCCCGTTTGTGGCCTTCGAGAGAGCATATAGAAATTGATCGCTTTTATGTGTCACTAATTCTTTTGGGCCGGGCTGCTTCACGTTGCGCCATCGATCCGCATGACCGACTTGCCGATCTGCTGGCGCGCCTCGATGCGGGCATGGATCTGTTGCACGTCCTCCATGGCGTAGCGGCCTTCGATGTCGACGCGCAACGAGCCTTCCAGGATGGCGCCGAACACGGCGTCGGCGCGGCGCTGCACGGTGGCGCCGTCCTGCAGGTGATCGGCCAAACGAGGGCGGGTCAGGAACAGCGAGCCGGCTTCGCCGAGTTCGATGGGGTCCAGGTCGGTGACCGAGCCGGACACGTTGCCGTAGTTGATGACCAGGCCGCGGGTGCGGCAGGCCCGCAGGCTGTGGCGCAAGGTGGCCTTGCCCACCGAGTCGAATACGACGTCGACGCCCTGGCCGCCGGTGGCCTCGCGGATGCGGTCGGCAAAGCCGCCGTCGTCATAAGGCAAGGCGTGGTCGGCGCCGCGTTGCAGGGCGATGGCGCATTTTTGCGCGGTGCTGCCCGTGACGAAGACCGTGGCGCCGCGGCGCTTGGCCATTTGCACCAGCAGTTGGCCGATGCTGCCCGAGGCGGCGTGGATGAGGCAGCTGCTGCCGGGTTGCAGCCGGGCGATGTCTTCGACCAGGTAGTGGGCGGTGGCACCCTGGAAGATCGCCGCGGCGGCCAGGTCGAATGGGATGGCATCGGGAATCCTGGCGACTTTGGACACCGGCACGCTGGCGTATTCGGCATAGCTGCCCCAGGCGATGCACCAGGCCACGCGGTCGCCCGGCGCCAGGTGCGTGACGTCCGCAGCGACCTCGACGACCTCGCCTGCGCCTTCCATGCCCAGGGTGCAGGGCAGACGCACGGGGTAGGTGACGGACGTGGCGTATTTGCCCTGGCGGGTGTGCACGTCCATGAAGTTGATGCCGGCGTAGGCGACCTTGACCAGAACGTGGCCGGGGGCGGCGACGGGCTTGGGCAGGTCGGTGCGCCGTTGCACGACATCGGGGCCGCCGTAGCTTTCTATGAGGATGGCTTTCATGGCTGGGAAGATCCTGAGGGGGCATGCCGGTCGAGATTGGAAATCACCGGCGGTGAGAGATCTGGGAAAGAATCTGGACCGACCCCATGGTAAAAGTGCCAGAAAGGTTAGAAAATTCCCCAATAATTCACCCTATCTGTGCGGAAATAACCCGATGTTCGATTGGCAAGACCTGTATTGCTTCACGGTCCTGGCGCGCACCGGTTCGCTGTCGGCCGCGGCCCGCGAATTGCAGGTCGAGCATGCCACGGTGGGGCGGCGCATCGATGCGCTGGAAAAGTCACTGGGCCTGCGCCTGGTGGACCGCCTGCCCCGCAGCCGGCCATTGACCGAGGACGGCCTGGCGTTGGCCCGATTGGCCAGCGGTATGCAGGACATCGGCAATGGCATCGCGCAGTTGGCGCGCGTGGCCTCTATCGAGGTGGCCGGCACGGTCAAGGTGAGTGCGCCGCCGTCGCTGGCCAGCCACTGCCTCGCGCCGCGCATGGCCGCGCTGCGCGAGCAGTATCCGAAGCTCAATGTCGTGCTGCTGCCGTCGCTGTCATTGGTGGCGCTGGATCGGGGCGAGGCCGATATCGCCCTGCGCACGGTGCGGCCCGAAGAGGACGCGTTGATGCGCCGGCGCATCGGCGTGGTGCGCTTCGGCCTGTACGCCAGTGCGGCCATGAGCAAGCTGCCGCCCGAGCAGTGGCGCTTCGTTGCCTACGACGACAGCGCCGATCATCTGCCGCAGCAGGCCTGGCTGCATCAGGTCCGGCGGCACCGGCCGGTGGTGTTCTCGGCCAGCGACCTGACGGCACAGCAGATGGCGGCCCGGGCCGGCGTGGGGGCGGTGGTGCTGCCGACGATCGTGGGCGATGAAGATGCCGCTTTGCGACGCTTGCCGGTGGATAGCGCGGCGCCGGTGCGCGACATCTGGCTGACGGTGTATCCCGATCTGCGCCGGTCGCCGTCGGTCAAGGCAGTGATGGATTTCCTGGTGGCGTGCGTGCAAGCGGAACCGCGCTTGCAGGCGTGAGCGACCGCTTGGGGTCGTGACCCTGGAGCATTGCCCGGGCCCGGCAGCGGATCACGTTACTTTGGCGCCGTCGACGCGCCTTGCGCCAGCATTTGCCGCAGCCGCGCACGGCGGCGTTCAAGTTCGGCGATCTGCTTTTCCACCGACGCCAGGCGTTGGCGTTGGGTCTCTGACGTCTGAGAGCAGGCCGCCGCCCCTTCGATCATGCGCATGCAATCGGGAAAGCTCTGGATCTCGGCCAGGCTGAAACCGGTGGCGATCAGGCGCTGGATCTGGCGCACCTGCGTCACTGCCACGGCTGAAAAGGTGCGATAGCCATTGTCGGCGCGGGCCGACGCCAGCAGGCCGTGGTCGTCGTAATGGCGGATCGAGCGCAGGCTGGCGCCGGTCGCTCGGGCAAGCGCCCCGATCGACATAAGGGGGGCCGCGGTGTCTGGCTGGGTGGCGGAGGGCTTGGGCTTCATGGCTGGCGGGGCGGACGGCGTCCGGCGGGGAAATACACGGCTTGACTCTAACACCGGTGTGAGGGTTGAGACTGGAATCCCCTTATGGAATCCAGGAGTCAACCTTGATGCTGCATCACTCGCTTTTTCATCGCTTGCGCCCGACGCTGGCGGCGTTTGTCTTGACGGTTGGCGCCGGGTTGGCGGCCGCCACCGGGCAGGCCGCAACGATACCGGCCGCGCCGACACAGGCCACCGCCATGCCGGTCGCCGCGACATCGCCTGCCCTGAGCAGGCAATACACCGTGACGGCGCCCGACGGCGTCACGGTGGCCGTGCAGGAATCCGGCAACCCAGACGGCCCGCCCGTCGTGTTCGTACACGGCTTGCTGGGCAGCCGCCTCAGCTGGGACGCCCAGGTGGCCAGCCCGCAGCTGCAACGCTACCGCTTGATCACCTATGACCTGCGTGGCCATGGCTTGTCCGGCAAGCCGGTGGCGGCAACGGCCTATACCGATGGCCGCCGCTGGGCGGACGATCTGGCGGCGGTGATGGCTGCATCGGGGGCGCGCAACCCCGTGCTGGTGGGCTGGTCGTTGGGCGCGGCTGTCGTGACGAACTACCTGGCGGCCTATGGTGACGGCCACATCGCCGGCGCTGTGTATGTCGGGGGCGTGATCGAGCTGGACCCGGCGCAGATCGCGCCCCATCCCGCCGTGTATCGCGACCTGGTGTCGCCAGACTTGAAGACGCACCTGGATGCCGAGCGGGCTTTTGTGGCGTTGTGCTTCCAGACGCAGCCCGATCCGGTCACGTTCCAGCGCCTGCTCGCCAATGCGGCCCTGGCATCGCCCGAGATGGTGGCTGTGGTGCCGTCGATGTCGATCGCGGCCCAGGCTGGCCTGGGCGGCATGCGCAAGCCGCTGCTGCTGATCTACGGCGCGCGCGATGCGCTGGTGCAGGCGTTGCCATCGATCGAGCGCGCCAGAGGCTTGAATCCAGGCCTACGCAGCACGGTCTATGACCAGGCGGGCCACGCGCCGTTCCTGGAGGACGCGCAACGCTTCAACAGCGATCTGGCTGCTTTCGTCGATGCGGCGGTCTCGCACTGAGGCGGGCAAGGCTGGGTTGCGGCGGGTGTGCCCGGGCGATGGAGCGATCTATGCCTGTACCGACGTCGGCCACGCCACCGTCAGCGGGTGCAGCGTGTGACGCAGCGCGTCGACGTCCTCGGGCGTGTCCAGGTCGGTCACATACGCGCGTTGGTCGCTTGGGAAAGGCGCCACTCGGCCGCGCTGTTGCTGCATCCAGTCGCGTATCCCCAGCTCGGGCGGCAAGCCGTTGGCGGCCGCGGCACTGTGCGCCGAGAGGATGACCGGGTGGCCGCGTACGCCGGCCACCACGGGCTGCAGGATGTCGATACCGGCAGCCCGGGTGTGCCAGTGGTGCACCAAGGCCTGTACGGCGTGGGCATCCAGCAGCGGCAAGTCGCCCACCAGCAGCATCAGGTCATGGTCGGGGCGGGCCTGGGCGTGCGCCGCCAGGGCCAGCCGTTGCGAGTCGATGAGGCTGCTGTTGCGCTCTGGATGCGCCAACGGATGGATGGCGCCTCTTGCGGCCAGGGGCAACAAGGTGTCGGCATACGGGCCGATGACGACGCTGACGGACTTGATGCCGTTGGCGCGCAATGCCACGGCCAGCCGTTCGAGCAGGCTGGCGCCGTCTACAAGCAGCGCCGTCTTGGGCCGGCCACCCAGGCGGGTACCCTGGCCCGCGGCCAGGATGGTGGCGGCGATGGGCGTCGTCATGGCGCGCCTACAGGCCGCAGACGCTGTCTTGCGTCAGGGCGTCGGCGTGAACGGCCGGGTGCACACGTGCCTTGCCGTGGGCCACGGTTTCCAGGCCGGAACGCTCGGCGCCATTCTTCGCGGCCACCACTTCGGCCATGATGGACAGGGCAATTTCGGCGGGAGTCTTGCTGCCGATGTAAATGCCGGCCGGGCCTCGCAATCGGGCGAGGTCGGCGTCCGTCATGCCGAAGTGTTCGCGCAGGCGCTCGCGGCGCTGCTGGCTGTTTCTGCGCGAGCCGATGGCGCCGATATAGAACGCCTCGGACTGCACGGCGTCGATCAGCGCCAGGTCGTCAAGCTTGGGGTCGTGCGTGAGGGCGACCACCGCGGTGCGCCGGTCGGGTTGCAGCCGCAGGATCAGGTCGTCGGGCATTTCGCGGGTGTAGGCAATGCCTTCGGGCCGCCAGGTGTCGTCGTGCGCGTCTCGGGGGTCGCAGACGATGATCTCGAAACCCAGCGTCAGCGCAATCTGGCACAGGAAGCGGGACGTGTCGCCCGCGCCGATCACGATGAGGCGGGCGGTGGGGCCGAAGTGGGACACCAGCGCGGACCGGGTCAGTTGCGGCATGCCGTCGGGCGGACCGTCCTGCAGCATGGCGTGGCCGGTTTCCAGGTCCAGGTGGCGTTCCAGGCAGCGCCGTTGGCGGCAGCCTTCAAGCAGCGCGGGCAACTGGCTTCGCGGCCCGACGCATTCGAGCACCAGTTCTATCGTGCCGCCGCAGGGCAGGCCGAAGCGATGCGCGTCGTCGGCCAGCACGCCGTAGCGCACGACTTCGGTGGGCGCACCGCCGGGGCAGGCCTGCAAGCGGCCTTCGCGGATGCGGTCCAGCAGATCGTCTTCGATGCAGCCGCCGGACACCGAGCCGGCTACCTGGCCCTGCCCGTTGATCGCCATGATGGAGCCGGGCGGGCGGGGCGACGAGCCCCACGTTCGCGCCACGGTGACCAGCCAGACGGGCACGCCGGCGTCGTGCCAGGCGACGGCTTTTTCGAGAACCAGCAGGTTGATGTCGATCATCATCGTCGTCTCACGCGTTGAGCACGGCGCGCACGGCGTCGGGCGTGAAGGGGGCGGCATAGAAGCGCCGGCCGGTGGCATCGAACAAGGCGTTGGCGATGGCGGCCGGCCCCGGCACCGACGCGGATTCGCCCGCGCCCATCGGCGGTTCGTCCTGGCGGGGCATCAGCAGCACGTCGATGGGCGGCAGGTCCTTGAAGCCGATGATGGGGTAGCCGCCCCATTCGCGGCTGGCCACGCCGGTCTCGTTGAAGTCCACCTTCTCGAGCAGGCAGCGGCTGAGCGTCTGGTTGATGTTGCCGTGGATCTGGTGGCGCACGCCGTCGGGGTTGACCACCATGCCGGTGTCCTGGCCGACCACGATACGGTCGATGCGGATGCGGCCGCTGTCGGGGTGCACGCGCAGGTCGATGACCCAGGCGGCCCAGGCGGCGCCGAAGCCGGGGAATTTGCTGTGCACATAGCGGGCGTAGGCCACGCCGCGGCCGTGCAGCAGGCCATCGGCGTCCGGCTGGCCGCGGCTGCCGGGCGTCTGGCGGCGCCAGCCGGCGCGGGCCGCGGTGGCCTCGATGAGGTCGACGGCGCGGCGGTCGTCCAGGTGACGGGTGCGGTAGTCGACGGGGTCTTCGCCGGCCGTGTGGGCCAGTTCGTCGATCATGCAGTCGTGCGCAAATGAGTTGGGCAGGGCCGACACGCCGCGCAGCCAGGATGCGCGCATGATCGGCGCCATGTCGTGGCAGACGATGCGCCGATGCGTGTAGCGGTAGGGCGGCGCGGCGGTGCGGTCGCCCATTTCCAGGGTGCGCGGCTCGCCGGACACGCCGCCCGTCAGCAACAGCGCGAGCAGGGGCGCGTCGTTGGACGGGTAGCGTACGCCGAAGTCATAGGCCAGCAGGTTGCCGTCGGCATCGATGGCGGCGGCCACGTCCATGAGCTGGCCCGTGCCCTTGGGTTCCCACTGGTGTTCCTGTTCGCGGGTCAGCTGTACCCGTACCGGCGTGCCCGTTGCGATGGCCAGCAGGGCGGCGTCCGCGCAGACATCGTCGGCGCAGTTGCGGCCATAGCAGCCGGCGGCTTCCAGGCGGACGATGTCGATGTTGCCTTCGCCCAGTTTGACCAGGCGATCCAGGTCGGTGCGCAGCATGTGCGGGTTCTGGGTGCCGGCCCAGACCGTCAGTCGGCCATCGCGGCAGTCGGCCACGGCGCAGGACGGGCCGATGGACGCATGCATCTGGTACGGCCAGACATAGTGGCGTTCAAGGCGGTGCGCCGCGGCGGTACAGGCGTCGTCCAGGCCCGGGTCGTCGATCAGCACGCGGGCGCGCGCCGGGTTGGCGCGGATGGCTCGGGCCAGGTCGCTCAGGTCGGGCGCTGGCGGCACGGGGTGCCAGCGCACCTTCAGCGCCCGCATCGCGGCGATGGCCTGTTCTTCGCGATCGGCCACCACGCCGATGAAATCGCCTTGCACCACCACCTGGACATGGCCAGGCAGGTGGGCGACCGATGCGCGATCCACGTCGATCAGGCAGCGGCCGATGAAGTCGCCCGCGTCGCGGCCGGGATGCGGCGGGCGGATGACGCGGCCGTGGCGCATGCCCGGCACGCGCACGTCGTGCACGAAACTGAGTTCGCCGGTGGCCTTGGCGGGAATGTCCACGCGGGCGGCGCCCTGGCCGACGATGCGGTATTCGGCGGCGGGCTTGAGCTTGACGGGCTGGTCGGGTGGGGCCACTTCCAGCCGCACGTGTTGGCCCCGCAGCAACTCGCCGTAGTGCAGCGTGCGCGTGTCGTCGCCTTGCGCGAATCGCACCACGCCGTCGCGCGCGCACAGCGCAGCGGCGCTGACGCCCCAGCGCCCGGCCGCCAGCGTCAGCAGGTGTTCACGCGCCTGGGCCGCGGCGCGGCGCAGCGGCACAGCGGATATCTGGATGCTGGCGCTGGCGATGGTCGGCCCCTGGTTGGGGACGGCGCTGGTGTGCCCCAGCACCATGTCCAGTTGCGGCAGCGGCACCTCGAGTTCTTCGGCCACGATCTGGGCCAGCGAAGTGCGAATGCCCGTGCCCAGGTCCACATGCCCATTGAAGGCGGCGGCGCGCCAGCCCGGCTGGGCGTCCTGGGCGATCACGGCCACGAAGATCTCGGGCGTGTCCTGGACGTAATCAGAGGCCGTCCCCGGTTGTCCGGGGGCGGGCTTGGGCGGGGCCGACGGCTTGCGCACCACCAGCAAGGCATCGGGATGCTCGAGCAGGGCGGCGTGCAGCGCGTGGGGCTGGGGCAGGTTCATGAAGCGGCGACGTTCCGGGCCAGGGGCTGATTATGCCGACAATTGCGGGCGCCAGAATCGGGGTCAACCCGCCACGGCGCGGGTGTCGGCCAGCGCCTGGGCCAGCGGCATGACCGCGGCGTATTTCTGCGCCATGTCGAACAGGTTGCTTTCGTGCGGGCCCAGGGCGCGGTCGCCGCAGCAGTCGGACACGACCAGCGGCCGGAAGCCTGACTGCATGGCGTCGACCACGCTGGCACGCACGCAGCCGCTGGTGACGCAGCCGGCCACCAGCAGCGTCTGCACGCCGCGCTGCGCCAGCCACGGCGCCAGCATGGTGCCGAAGAAGGCGGAAGGCGTGCTCTTGCGCACCACGTATTCGCCGGCGGCGGGCGTCAGTTCGGGCACGATGGCGCTGTGCGGGCTGTCTTCTTTCAGGGTGAGCATGCCCGGCACCTTCAGGCAGAAGATGTTGCTGTCGGCGTCGTCGTCCGAGAACACGATGCGGCTGTGCGCCACCGGCCAGCCTTGTTCGCGGGCATGAGACAGCAGGTGGCGGGTCTGGGCAATCGCCGGGGGGATGTTGCCGCCGCCGAACACGGCCGGGTCGGCGAAACCGTTGACGAAGTCGATGATCAGCAGCCCGAAGGGCGCCTTCAGCGGCAGCGGCGTGCCGAAGCCTTGGCGGGCATAGGCCGAGATATCACCGGCAACGCCTTCGGCGGGAATGGTCTGGGTCGAGGAAGTGGATGTCATAGGGTTTCCTTGCGGCGGGCGGCGCGCGAGAGGCCGGCTTCGTCCTGGACCACGCCGTCGATGACGACGGCGCGGCCATCGAGCGCAACGCTGCAATGGCGCATCGGGATGTCGATATGGCAGGCGGTAGTGCGGTGGCCGCCGGCCTCGTTGTTGGGGCCCATCGACCACAGGAAGTTGCCTTCGAAGGCGCGTGCATCCATGCCGATGTGGGTTTCCTTGTTGTAGTGGGCCAGCATCGACCAGTGCGCGCGGGGTTGCAGGCCCCAGCCGATGTGCGAGACCGCGTAGGCCTCGGGGTCCTCGTAGGACGCCATGTATTCCTTGAGCAGGTCGGCCTGCAGGCCGCCTTCGATGCGGACCACGTAGCCGTTCTCGATGCTGAGCGTGATGGGGTCGGTGACATAGTCCTTCATGGGCAGCAGGATGTCGCCGCGGTCGAGCACCACGCGGCCCTGGCTTGCGCCTTCGTCGGGCCAGGTCAGCACGAAGCCGCTGGGCCAATGGTCCCAGCGGCCGGGCTGGTCGACAAAGCCGTATTCGCTGATGGCCGGAAAGCTGCCCAGGCGGCACACCAGGTCGGTGCCGGCGCGGGACGTGATGCGCATCTGGCGGGCCGCTTCGATTTCCTTGGCGGCGGCCTGTACGCGGGCGCGGTCGGCCTCGGTGGGCACCAGCCGGCACAGCACTTCCGGCGGCTCGATGGCCAGCAGGATCTTGGTGCCCGTCTGCAGGATTTCATGCTGTTCGGGCGAGAACAGCAGCGTCATCAGGTCCAGCACCAGGTCGCTGGCCTTGAGTGCGGCGATGGCGGCCGGGTTGCCGGTCAGCGGCGTGGTGCCCAGGTAGGCCAGCGAATCGCGGCTGAGCGATTTCTCGGCATTGACGGGGGGCAGGTCCAGCCGGTTGACGCGCGCCTGCATGTCGCTGGCGGCGGCGATGGCGCAGCGCAGGGTCTGCGGGTGCGTGTCCGCGCCGGTCAGCACGGTGACGATCTGGCCGGGTTCGAGCCGGGAAAGGGACAGCACCTGCTTCCAGGCGTGGATCAGGTCGGTATCGCTGACGGACATGGTGTGCTCCGGGTGTCGCGAAGAAGGGAGAAGGGCGCGGCCTCAGGCCACCTTGGCACCCAGGAAGTCGCCCAGGGCGGCATGAAAGCCCGCTTCGTTGTCCCAGGGAATCATGTGGCCGGCATCGGGCACCCGGACATGCTGGGTCTGCGGCGCCAGGGTCTGCCATTCGGCCACGTCGTCGTCGCCGACCACGCCGCCGCGCTCGGCGGTCATGAGCAGCACCGGCACCGTGACGCCGGGCAGGTTGGCGTGGATGTCGTCGCGGCCGAAGTCTTCGAAGCTCTGGACGATGGCCGGTTCGAAGCAGGTGTGCAGCCACTGGGCCCGCAGGGCGCGCTGTTCGTCGGTCCAGGTGGGGCAGAACGCGCGCATGTCTTCCGCGCTCATGCCGTGCGTGGCCTGGCGGATGGAATCTACGTACCAGGCCAGGTTGGCGGGGTAGGCGCGGCGGCCCGGGCCGGACACCGGCGGGTCGACGATGACCAAACGGGTCAACCCCTGCGGCGCCCGGCTGGCGGCGCGCACGGCGATGCGCCCGCCCATGGAGTGGCCGACCAGCGCGTAGCGCGTCAGGCCCAGGGCCTGCGCCAGCGCGACGACGTCGGCGGCTTGCGCATCCAGGCCGTAGTCCAGGTCGGGGCCGGATGAGGTCAGGCCGCGGCCGCGCACGTCCAGCACGTAGGTGTCGAACTGGCGGCCCAGGCGTTCGGCGACGAAGCCCCAGGTGGCGGCGGGGCTGGTGATGCCGGGAATGACGATGACCGCGTCGCGGCCCGCGCGTTCGCCGCCGTAGCGCAGATAGTGCTGGCGGATGCCGTTGGCGTGAGCGTGGGCGCCGTAGAGATAGGTGCTGGTGGGCGGATTCATGGATGGGTCCGGTAAGCAGGCTAGGGTTTTCGATTAATTGAAAAACAGCGTATACGCTCTATTCTTGCAGGCATCGAATCGAATCGCCAACATGAGTTTCATCATGGTTTTCACCTAATTTGCCATTTAATGGTGCAAGTTTGGAAGGGTAAACACTATGTGGGCACGATTAACCTGGTTCTCTGCCTGACCCGAAAATTAAAGCGTGTACGGGCTAATTTTCAAAACGCTACAAGGAGATATCCGTGTCCAAATCCCCTCGAATCGCCGTTGTCGGCGCCGGCCTTGGCGGCGCGGCCACCGCTGCGCTGCTGCTCAAGGAAGGCCTGAACGTGCGCGTCTATGAACAGGCGCCGGGCTTTTCGCGTCTGGGGGCCGGCATCCACGTGGGCCCCAACGTCATGAAGATCCTGCGCCGCATCGGCGTCGAAGACGCGCTGAACGCGCAGGGTTCGCATCCCGATTACTGGTACAGCCGTCATTGGGAAACGGGCGATGTGCTGGCGCAGATTCCGCTGGGCGACTACGCGGTCAAGCACTATGGCGCGTCGTACCTCACGGTGCATCGCGGCGACTTCCATGCCCTGTTGATCGATGCGCTGCCGTCCAGCGTGATGGCCTATGGCAAGCAGCTGACTCGGGTCGAGGACCGCGGGAACGTCGTCGTGATGCATTTCACCGATGGCACCTCGGAAGAGGCCGACATCGTGATCGGCGCCGATGGCGTGAATTCGTGCATTCGCGAGGAGCTGCTGGGCCCCGAGTTGCCCAAGTACGCCGGTTACCTGGCGCATCGCGCGGTGTTCCCCACCCCCCAGGTCAAGGCCGGCATGATGCCGTTCGACGACTGCGTGAAGTGGTGGAGCGACGATCGCCACATGATGGTCTACTTTGTCACCAGCAAGCGCGACGAGCTCTATTACGTGACGGGCGTGCCGGTCGAGCAATGGGACCTGAACGACCGCTGGCTGGCCAGCAGCCAGGAAGAAATGCGCGAGGCCTTCCAGGGCTGGCATCCTACGGTGCAGGCGCTGATCGACTCCACCGTGGAAGTGACCAAGTGGTCGCTGCTGGAACGCGATCCGCTGCCCCTCTGGAGCCGCGGCCGCCTGGTGCTGCTGGGCGATGCCTGCCACCCGATGAAGCCGCACATGGCGCAAGGCGCGGCCATGGCCATCGAAGATGGCGCCATGCTGGTGCGCTGTTTCAAAGAGGTGGGCGTGCACAACCACGAACTGGCCTTCGCGCTCTACGAGGCCAACCGCGCCGAGCGCGCCAGCAAGGTGCAGCGCATCTCGCACGACAATACGTGGCTGCGCACCAACGAGGATCCGTCGTGGTGCTTTGGCTACGACGTGTTCTCGGTGCCGCTGATTGACCCGGCGGCCAAGGCCGTGGCCTGATATTTTTACGGGTTCGGGGAAAACCGTTTTCGCCGACCCGCGCAGCCGCCGCCCGCCGCCACCCTGAAGACCTGCCAAGCCATGGGAACCCCCGCCAATTCCGACTGTGCCGTTTCGCCCATCCGCCTGCGGGTCAATGGCCGCGCTTGTGAGGTGCAGGCCGCGCCCGACACGGCGCTGCTGCACGTGCTGCGCAACGATCTTGAATTGAACGGCCCCAAGTACGGCTGCGGACTGGGCGAATGCGGCGCCTGCACGGTATTGATCGACGGCATGGCGGCGCGTTCCTGCGTGATTCCGGTGCGGGCGGCGCAGGGGCGGCAAGTGACCACGCTGGAAGGCCTGGGCACGCGCGAGCAGCCTGGGCCCACGCAGCAGGCGTTCATCGACTGCCAGGCGGCGCAGTGCGGCTATTGCCTGAACGGCATGATCATGACGGTCGAGGCGCTGTTGCGCCGCAATCCGCAGCCGTCCGAAGCGGACCTGCGCAGCGAACTGCATCACAACCTGTGCCGCTGCGGCACGCATGTGGAAATCATGCAGGCCGCATGGCGGGCCGTGCAATTGAAGGCGGAAGCGGCCAAGGCCCTGCCGGCCGGCATCCCGGGCGGGGCGGCATGAACCAGCCCTTGCACGCCTCGGTGACGTTGTCGGGTGGCCTGCCCGCCGCGTTGCCGCCCGACACGCTGCATGGCCTGGCCCTGCGTGCCCCCGAAGCGGCCTGGGACGGTGCGCGTTATCGCGGGCGCGGCCTGGCCAGCATCGATCTGGCAGGCGTCAGGAAGATGGCGGGCGTGGTGGCGGTGGTGCACCAGGGGCACTTTGCTGGCGTGATCGCGGCGTCGCCGTTGCAGGCGCGCCAGGCGATGGCCGGGCTGAATCCGGTCTGGCTCGCCGCCGACAGAAATCCGACCGTTCATGCTCCGGCGGGCGACGTCGACGAGGATGCGTATCGCTGGCGTGTTCTGGCCGATGACAATCATCGCGCTGCACGCGTCGCCGTCTGGTGCCTGAACGGCCACGTGGGCGCATGGGTACCGGCCTGCGCGCCGGACGTGCAGCGCCAGGTTCGGCGCGAATTGGCCCAGTTGCTGCAATGCCCCGAAGCCGCCATCCGTTTGACCTTGTGGCATGACGATGCGGCTGCCGGCGACAGCCAGCCCCCGCATCCGTTGAGCGTGCTGGATGCCGCCGCGGACGCGGCGCTGTTGTCACAGGCCATTGGCCGGCCGGTGAGCGTCGCGTGTGTGGCCGTCGCGGGCGGGGAACTCGTGTTGCGGGTGGCGCAGGCGGCTGCGCCTGCGACCGTCATCGATCCCACGAACAGTGACGCCGCAGACGTTGCCCCGGCAATGCCAACCGATGCGGCGCGCGCCGCCGTCGCCGCGCCGGACATGCCGCGCGGGCAACCGGCACACCAGGGTTTCGTGGCGGACGCGCCCTGGGCGGTGCGCCCCAGCCTGGCCCGCCTGCTGAGCCAGCCGAGCATCGCCTCGGCCAGCGCGCAGGCCACGGTACGCACCGATTTCGCCGTGCAGTCGCCCCGGTCGGCGTCGGCACCCGTGCACGCCGGGGTGCACGACCTGAATGCCGCGCAGGTGTTCGCACAGGAAAGCCTGTGGCACGAGCAGGCGCTGGCGCGGGGTGCGGACCCGCTGGCGTGGCGCTTGCAGCAATTGCCGGAAGGCCCGGGCCGCGATCTGGCCATGCAGGTGGCCGAACAGGCGTCGGTCATCGGCGGCGGCATGGCCCAGGGGGCCGACGGCCGCTTGTGGGGCCGCGGCTTCGCCACCGCCGCGGCGCAGGGCGTGGATGACACGGGCGCCGACCAGATGGTGTGGAGCGCCTGGGTGGCCGAAGTGGCCGTGCAGCCGCAGACCGGCCATATCGAAGTGACCCGCGTGGTGGCGGGCCACGACAGCCGGCATCTGCAAGCGGCGCAGGGCGCGTCGACGCAACGAGAGATCACGCATCAAGCGCCGCAATGCCTGGAAGACGCGCGGCGGCTGCTGGCCGCGCCCGCGGCCTTTGACGATTGGGGGGCGACGGCAGCGTCGGCGCCAGACTCTGCCGCATCGGCCACCCACGCGCTGACCGCCCGCGAGGCGCGTAACGACCTGACCGGCCTTGACGCCAACACGGTAGGCCCGTTGACGCAGGGGCGCCTGGCGCTGGACGGCGTAATGACGCTGCCCGCCGCAGCCGCCATCGCCAATGCCATCCAGGACGCTACCGGCGTGCGCTTGCGCCAGGCGCCGTTCCGGTCCGAACAACTGCGCCTGGCGCTGGCCGGACGCGAGACTGCGCCCGCAGGCAAGCTGTGGCGCCGCAGCTGGGGCTGGGCCACGGCCGCGGCGGCCGGACTAGCGGGCCTGGCCGTCATGGCGTGGCCTGCCAAACCGGCGTTGCCGCTGACGGCAGGGCCGGATGTGTCGCTGTATTCCTCGCAGGCCATCGCGCGCGGCCGGCTGGTGGCGGCGGCTGGTGATTGCGTGGTCTGCCATACGGCGCCGGGCGGCGCGCCCAATGCCGGCGGTTTTGCGCTGGAAACGCCCTTCGGCACGGTGTATTCCACCAACATCACGCCGGACCATGACACCGGCATCGGCCGCTGGTCATTTGCTGCGTTCGATCGCGCGATGCGCCAGGGCATTCACCAGGACGGCCGCCAGTTGTACCCGGCGTTTCCGTACACGGCTTTCGCCAAGCTCACCGACGCCGACATGCAGGCGTTGTATGGCTACCTGATGTCGCAGCCGGCGGTGTCGTCCACGCCGCCCCAGACCCAGCTGGCGTTTCCGTACAACCTGCGCCCGATGATCGCCGGCTGGAACCTGCTGTTCCACGACGCCGCGCCGTATACGCCCGATCCCGACTACAGCCTTGAATGGAACCGCGGCGCCTACCTGGTGCAGGGCGCCGGCCATTGCGCCGCCTGCCATTCGCCGCGCAATGCGCTGGGTGCGGAAAAGGGCGGCTTGGACTACCTGGCCGGTGGCGAGGCTGAAGGCTGGACCGCGCCGCCGCTGAACCGGCTGGCCGACGGCAAGCTGCCCTGGACCCGCGACGGCCTGACCCAATACCTGCGCACGGGCTATTCGCCCCGGCATGGCGTGGCCGCGGGGCCGATGGCGCCCGTGATCCACGGGCTGGCGGAACTGCCCGAGAGCGATGTGCGGGCGATTGCGACGTACTTGATGGATCTGCCCAAGCCCGCGGGCGCGGCGGGTCAGGCGAATGCGGCGGCGCAGGCCGTCGGCACGCATGCCGCAGCGGAACCCGCGCCCGTTGCTGCCGCGCCGGTCCCCCATTCGCCGCCGGCCCCTTTTGCCGACCTGTCCGGCCAGGTGCGCAACGCCAAGGGCGAACGCCTCTACCAGAATGCCTGTGCCGCCTGTCACGAGGCAGGCAGCGGCCCCACGCTGTTCGGCGCCAAGCCGCTGCTGGGCCTGAACACCAATCTGCATGCCGCCACGCCGGACAACCTGATCCAGGTGATCCTGCACGGCATCCAGGCGCCCGCCAACGATGAGCTGGGCTACATGCCCGGCTTTAAGGACAGCCTGGACGATCGGCAGGTGGCGGACTTGATCGAATATTTGCGCGAGCGGTTTGCGCCGGAGGAAAAGCACTGGCCAGTGGATATGAAGATGATTAGCACGCTGCGCGAGCACGCGCCGTAGCAGCAAGGGGAAGCACCAGGGCATATCTGCCCGCCACTGTGCACATGCCGCCGGCCATGCTGCACAGCCATGAACATGCGGCTCGTATCGGCCCGGATTTGGCGCCGAGGGGAACGCTTGCGCCGTTGAATTCGCTCAATACAAGGGGAGTCCTCTCATGACAGGTTCATTTGTTTCCGTGGAAAAAGGCATCCAGCTAGCGGGTGTCGGGAAGTTCCAGTACCGCTTGTTCGTGATCTTCGGCCTGGTCTGGCTGGCGGATGCGATGCAGGTGCTGTCGATCGGCTTTTCGGCGCCGTCGATCGCCAAGACGTTTGGCGTGACCGTGCCGCAGGCCTTGCAGACCGGTACCGCATTCTTCGTCGGCATGTTGATCGGCGCCTTCGTGTTCGGCCGCCTGGCCGACCGCATCGGCCGCCGGCCGGTGCTGATGATGGCCGTCATCATCGACGCCTGCGCGGGCGTGGCGTCGGCCTTTGCGCCGGAATTGAGCTGGCTGCTGTTGCTGCGCTTCGTGACGGGCATCGGCGTGGGCGGCACGCTGCCGGTGGACTACACCATGATGGCCGAGTTCCTGCCCAGCGACCGCCGCGGCCGCTGGCTGGTGCTGCTGGAATCGTTCTGGGCCGTGGGCACGATCTGCCTGGCGTTGCTGGCGCTGGCCGCCGTGTCGTGGGGCGATGACGCCTGGCGCGTGATCTTTTTCGTGACCGGTCTGCCGGCCTTGATCGGCGTGGCGCTGCGTTTCTACATTCCCGAATCGCCCATGTACCTGAACCGCAATGGCAAATCGGACCAGGCGCGTAAAGTGCTCGAACGGGTGGCCCGGGTCAACGGCCGCAACGCCGAGATTCCCGCGCTGCAACCCGAACTGCAGGCCCGCAAGCCGCTGTCTGCCTTGTTTTCGGCCGATTACCGCCGCCGCAGCCTGGCGCTGTTCCTGGCGTGGGCGTTGATTTCCATCGCCTACTACGGTGTGTTTGTGTACCTGCCCGTCAAGCTCAGCAGCGAAGGCTTTGCCTTCATGCGCGGCCAGGAATTCCTGGTGCTGCTGGCGCTGGTGCAGTTGCCCGGGTTTGCGCTGTCGGCCTATGGGGTCGAGCGCTGGGGCCGCAAGCCCACGTTGGTCGGCTTCCTGCTCTTGAGCGCGGTGGGCTGCATGCTGTACAGCCTGGGCACCGCGCCGTCGGTGGTGGTGGGGTCGACCCTGCTCATGAGCTTTTCGCTGCTGGGCACGTGGGGCGCGCTGTACGCCTTCACGCCCGAGGTCTATCCGACCGACCTGCGCGCCAGCGGCATGGGCATGGCGGGCGCCGTGGCGCGTTTTGGCGGCCTGTTCGCGCCGGCCATCATTGCGCCGCTGATGGCCAACCATTTCACGCTGTCGCTGGTGGTGCTGTCCAGCATGCTGCTGGCGGGCGCGGTGTCGATCTGGGCGGTGGACGTGGAGTCGCGCAACCGCGCGCTGGACTAAGAGACCAAGGGACTACGGGGCCCGCCCGACGCCCTGGCCGGCGTCGGCGGGCCCTGTGTCATTTTCCAGCATCTTCTTGAGCAGGAACACGAGCGCCAGGCGTTCGGCGGGATTGAGCTTGCCGAAAGTGCCTTCGGTGATCTGCTTGGCAAAGGGTTCCATCTGCCGCACCAGTTCGTGGCCGGCCGGGGTCAGGTTGATGACGACTTTGCGGCGGTCTTGCTGGTCGTGGTCCACCTGCACCAATTCGCGCTGCTTGAGCCGGTCGACCACGCCCCGCACCGTGGCCTGGTCGATCACCGTGGACTTGACCAGGTCGACCAGCGAACTGGCGCCGTTGTCGCGCACCGAACACAGCACCACGAACTGCGCGGCGGTCAGCTGCGAGTCCGGGATGAACTGCTGGAACAGTGCGGTATGCCGTTGATAGACACGGCGCAGCAGGTGGCCGATCTGATCGGAAAACAAATAGTCATCCCTGGTGGACGCGGACTTGCCTTTCATGTTGCGCTCAAGCCTATTCGAAGCGGTGCAGGAAACACCATGATCTTGCTCAATGAATCTTGTGCGAGTGTACGGGCACGGTGCGGCATCATTGGGCGTTTTATTGCGGATCTAGCGGGGTGCTTCAGCGCGGCGGGGCGGCAGGGACGCCAGCAGCGCGCGGACGCGGTCGGCATCGGCGTCGGTGGCGGGGTGGTAGACCACCATCGCCAGGTCCGGCCGGCCGTCGACCGAGAAGCCGGAATATTCCAGTTCGATCTGCCCGGCGCTCGCATGGTGCAGGCGCTTGGTGCCTTCACCGTAGGCGCTCACGTCGTTGTCGCGCCACAGCGCCGCGAATTCGGGGCTGGCCTGGCTGAGTTCCTCGACCAGTTGGGCCGCTTCGGAGGCCGCCCCGGCGCGGATCACGTCCGCGCGAAACGCGCCCACCACAAAGCGCGCAATGCCCTCCCAGTTGTCTTGCGCGCCGCGCACGCGCGGGTTGCAGAACACCAGCCGCAGGATGTTGCGCTGCTCGGGCGGCAAGGCGCCGTAGTCGGTCAGCACGGCGCACGCCGCGCGGTTCCAGGCCACCACGTCCCAGGTCGGGGTGCGGATGATGGCGGGGCTGACTTCCAGGGCGTCCAGCAAGCGCTGCAGGCGCGGGGTGACGCTCTTGGCGGATTGGTATTTGACGTCCGCCGGGTGCCCGCGGCCCAGCATGAACAGATGTTGCCGTTCGGGCTCGGTCAGCATCAAGCCGGTGGCGATGCGGTTCAAGACGTCGACCGACGGGGCGCCGCCCCGACCCTGTTCAAGCCAGGTGTACCAGGTGGCGCTGATGTTCGATAAGTGCGCGACTTCTTCGCGCCGCAGGCCCGGCGTGCGGCGGCGACTGGTGGAAAAGCCGAAGGTGGCCGGGTCGAGCCGGCTTCGGCGGTCTTTCAGATAGGCCCCAAGGGGGCTGTCGACGGAGGTTGCCATGGTGAGCCAGTGAAGATTTATACCCCTATAAGCTCACTACTTTAACTGGATATCGCCGGGCTGCAAGATGGCGCCTTCACTATCCAGGAGAGCGGTCATGCGCATCTTTCTGACCGGAGCAACCGGTTTCATCGGCTCGAAAATCGTGCCGGAACTTATCGCGGCAGGGCATCAGGTGCTGGGTCTGACCCGTTCGGAAGCGGGCGCGCGACAGTTGCGCGCGGCGGGCGCCGAGGTCTATCAGGGCACGATCGAGGATCCGGACGGCCTGCGCCGCGGCGCCGCCGACTGCGACGGCGTGATCCACACGGCGTTTGACCATGATTTCGACCACTTCGTCGCCAACTGCGAAAAAGACCATCGCGTCATTCTTGCGCTGGGCGATGCGCTGCAAGGCTCGGCCCGGCCGTTGATCGTGACGTCGGGCACGCCGATGGGCATCGCGGTACCGGGCCAGCCCGCCTCAGAGGATCATTTCAATGCCGACCACCCCAATCCGCGCAAGGCGTCGGAGCTGGCGGCTGAGGTCTTGCTGTCGCGCGGGGTCAATGTGTCGGTGGTGCGTCTGTCGCAGATCCACGATGTGCGAAAGCAGGGCCTGGTGACCGAATTGGTCGCGCGGGCTCGGGAAAAAGGCGTGTCGGCCTATGTGGGGGATGGCACGAACCCGTGGTCCGCCGCGCACGTGTCGGATACCGCCCGGTTGTACCGGGCAGTGCTGGAAAAAGGCGTGGCGGGGGCGCGGTATCACGCCACCGCGGAAGGCTGCATTCCCTTTATCGAGATTGCGCAGGCCATCGGCAAGCGGTTCGGCGTGCCGGCCGTGAGCGTGCAAGAAGCCGAAGCGGCCGCGCATTTCGGCTGGTTGGCCCGGTTTGCGGGGCATGACATGTCCGCATCGAGCGTAAAGACACGCGAACGGCTGCAATGGCAGCCCGTGGGGCCGGGCCTGCTGGCCAGCCTGGCGGCCATAAAGCAATAGCGTCCTATGGCGCGCGTTGACTGGCTTACGGTCATCGGGTCCAAGGGCGTTACGGTTTTAAAGGCCATTCTGAGAAGATTTCCGGCGTCATCGTCATTGTCCTGTCAGGACGTTTCTGATGGGGGGTGAGGAAATTTCCTCAATGAAAAAACCGACGTTTTTCAGGGGTTGAAACCACCTACCATTCGCTGCTTCAAACAGACAGATGCGGGAGCAGGAATGGAAAAGTACGCGGGATATAGCCAAAAATTCAAGGCGTGTTTTGAGTTCTTTGATCAGCATGGCGCGCCGGGAACGCGTCCTTACAGTCAGGCGTTGAAGGCGATGCCTTTCGGAAAGCGATTCTGGTTCATGACCAACTTCATGGCCTTTTTCTTTGGCTTTGTCTATTACTTCGTAAAAGGCCTGTGGAAGCAGGGGCTGGTACTGGTTGGCATCACGGTGCTGCTGGGTGTCGTGGTTGCGGTGTTGCCGCAAGGGATGGGGTATGGCGTGGGTGTGGGGTACTCGATACTCCTGGGGATGTCCGCAAGCTACCAGCTCTATCTCAAGGAAATAAAAGGCGTGGATACCTGGAATCCATTCAAGGGCATCGGCTGGCGCTGAAAGCGCGGCGACCTTTGTCAACCCACCGGGAATTAAACGCTATGAATGTTCACCTGAAAAGAACGCTGATCCTCCTCGTTGTTCTCGGGTTCGGCGCATGGGCGGCCTATGCCTATACCATCCACAAGGTCGAGTCGACCTTCAAGACCGGCGTGTCCAGAATGCCGGCAGTGATCGACCGCGTGGGCGATATCAAGAAGGTCGACATCAAGCTGAGCGAGGAAAGGGTCATCGGCCAGTATTGCTCGCGTGACGACGGTTGCGAACGCTACGTGGCGCACATGTCGGGCGACAAGGGCAGCGTGTGGGTCATCGCCGACGTCGACGCGGCATCGGACACGGTCAGCAGCGTCGCCGTCTGCGCCGAAGACCGTTCGTTGATCGTCAAAATGGAAGGCGTACCCGACACTGACTGCCGCTGACCACGAAGCGGCCCCGCTGCCACCTGCTGTTGCCGCTTCAGGTGCCGGGCGCCTGCGTGGCAGGGCGCTTGCTGGGCCGGGTACCCCAGTCGCTCGATGCCGTGCCGTCGTCATCCACGGTCAGCCCGTCGCTGGCCATGATGCCCTTGGCGATCTCTTCAGCCGACTTGCCGGCAAAGCCATGTTCGCCTGCCACGATGCGAAAGCTGTCGCCTTCCAGCGGGCTTTGCAGCGTGGCCGATGACAGCAGCACGCCATTGGAGCGCAGTTGGATGCGCTTGCCCACGCGGTTACGGGTGAAGTCGGCCAGGGCCTGGCGGCTGCCGGGTTTGAGCACCACGTCGACGAAGCGCATCGACGTGACCTGATCCGTGCCGGGGGTGGCGCTTTCAGCTTGCAGCGTCACGG
Source organism: Achromobacter sp. DH1f (assembly GCF_000633435.1). Classification (NCBI taxonomy): domain Bacteria; kingdom Pseudomonadati; phylum Pseudomonadota; class Betaproteobacteria; order Burkholderiales; family Alcaligenaceae; genus Achromobacter; species Achromobacter sp. DH1f. The sequence goes on from NZ_AYMF01000020.1 coordinate 46,921, forward strand.
TCTCGGCCAGGACGGCGGCGGGCGCCAGCATCAGCAGCGCGGCGCAGGCGAGGGATCGGAAACCGGTCATGAGGGACTCTCCAGGAAGCGTACGGGCAATGCCGGCATCCTAGCCGGGCTGGGCGCGGCAGGGCATTACGAGTTGTATTCAGCCGTTGGTTTCATCGTCGTTCGCCCGCTACTATGGCGGCTCGATCATCGAAGGCGGCCAGCGTAGACCCGGCTGCCACAAGGAACCCTGGTCCATGAAACTGCGTGCGTCCTTCTTCCTGTCTGGCCTGTTGCTGGCGGGCGTTGCCCATGCTGGCTCGGCGCCGGCCGAACTGTCCTGCGTCTCGGAAAGCGGCAAGGTGGCGCTGCGCGGCGTCGTGCCATCGCCTTCGTCCGACGAGCTCAACGTGGTCCTGACCTACGTCGGGGCCAAGATGACGTTCGACATCGACAAGCAGCCGGGCTATGTCGTGGCCGATTTTCCGCAGGGAATCTTCACGCTGGTCGCGCCGTATGAGGATTGGCCGCTGACGCTGTATGCCTTGCCGGCCAGCGTCACGGTGAAAAAGCAGGAAAACGGCGACGTGGCGGGCACCTTCCAGGCCAAGCTGTCGGGGCCGCGTCCGGGCGTAACCGTGGCGCCAGGCGCCGCCAATCCGCTCAAGGCCACGTTGAACTGCAAATACAAATACTCGTTGTAAGACCGTCTTCAGGGCGCTCGCCCGCGGTCTGACTTTCCGGGTAATCCCGCTATCGGGATTTTCGGCAAGATTTGTATGATGACCCTATGATATCAGAATCGCAGGTCCGTGAAGAAATCTGCACCGTCGGCGCCAGCCTGTACCAGCGGGGCTACACGGTGGGGGCTGCCGGCAACATCAGCGCCCGGCTCGACGATGGCTGGCTGATCACGCCCACCGATGCGTGCCTGGGCCGGCTCGATCCGGCCGACCTGGCCAAGGTCGATCTTGCCGGGCAACACGTGTCGGGGGGCAAGCCGTCCAAGACATTGGCGCTGCACCAGGGCATCTACCAGGCCGACCCCGCCGCACGCGGCGTGGTGCACACGCATTCGACCCATCTGGTGGCGCTGACGCTGGCCGGCGTGTGGCGCCCGGACGAGGTGCTGCCGCCCATCACGCCGTATCAGGTCATGAAGGTGGGCCGCATTCCGCTCATTCCCTATCGCCGGCCGGGCGATCCCGTTGCGGCGGCACAGGTGGCGGCGCTGGCGGCGCAAGTGCGCGGCGTGCTGTTCGAACGGCTGGGGCCGGTGGTGTGGGAACGCTCGGTGTCGCGCGCCTCGTTCGCGCTGGAAGAACTGGAAGAAACGGCGCGCCTGTGGCTGATGTCCGACCCCAGGCCCGCGCCCTTGTCCGAGGCCGCCATTGAAGAATTGCGCACGGTGTTCGGGGCGCGCGACGCCCAACCCCCACTCGCGGGAGGCAAGTCATGAAGATACTGATTACCGGCGGCGCAGGCTTTCTGGGCCAGCGATTGGCGCGCAAGCTGCTTGAGCAGGGCCGCCTGGCGCTGGGCGGTGCGGCGCCCCAACCCATCACGCAGATCGACCTGCTGGACGTCGTGCAGACCGACGCCATCAACGACACCCGGGTGCGTTCGGTCAAGGGCGACGTGGCGGACCCCGCGGTGCTGGAATCGTTGATCGACACCGACACCGCCGCGATCTTTCACCTGGCCGCGATCGTCAGCGGACAGGCCGAGGCCGATTTCGACCTGGGCATGCGCATCAACCTGGATGCTTCGCGTGCGCTGCTGGACACCTGCCGCCTGCGAGGCCACCGGCCGCGCGTGGTCTTCACCAGTTCGGTCGCCGTCTACGGCGGCGCGCTGCCCGAGACGGTGCGCGACGATACCGCGCTGAATCCGCAGTCTTCCTACGGTACGCAGAAGGCCATTGCCGAATTGCTTTTGGCCGACTACACGCGCCGCGGCTTCGTCGACGGCCGGGCGCTGCGCCTGCCCACCATCAGCGTGCGGCCGGGGCGGCCCAATGCGGCGGCCTCGTCGTTTGCCAGCGGCATCATTCGCGAGCCCTTGAATGGCGAGCCGGCCGTGTGCCCGGTGGGCGCCGACACCCGGCTATGGCTGCTGTCGCCGCGCCGTGCAGTGCAGGCGCTGATCGCGGGCTGCGAGCTGGATGCGGCATCCGTGGCAGACCGCCGGCCCATCAACTTGCCGGGCGTGTCGGTGACGGTGGCCGAGATGGTGCAGGCGCTGCGCGACATCGCGGGCGACGCCGTGGCCGACCGCATCAGCGGGCAGGCGGACCCGCGCATCGAAGCCATCGTCGGCAGCTGGCCCGGCCGCTGGGACACCACGCGCGCGACCCAGCTGGGGCTGACCGGCGACGCCAGCTTTGGTGACATCATCCGCGCCTATATCGGCGACGACCTGCGGGGAACGCTATGACCACAGATAGGCAATCCCCGCGCCCGGTCGGCGTGATCGGCCTGGGCGCCATGGGCGCCGGCATCGCGGCCAGCCTGCGGCGCGCCGGATGCCGCGTCCATGCCTACGACATCCGCCCCGGCGTGGCCGCGGCATTCGTCGAACAGGGCGGGGTGGCCTGCGCGACGTTGGCGGACATGGCGGCCGATTGCGACATCGTGGTCAGCGTGGTCGTGAATGCCTCGCAGACCGAAGCCGTGCTGTTCGGCGAAGGCGGTATCGCGTCGACGCTGCGGCCGGGCAGCGTGTTCGTGATGTGCTCCACCGTGGACCCGACCTGGTCGGCCGCGCTGGAAACCCGTCTGGCGGCGCTGGGCATCCATTACCTGGACGCGCCCATCTCGGGCGGCGCCGCCAAGGCTGCCGCCGGCCAGATGACGATGATGACCGCGGGCACTGCCGCCGCCTACGCCGCCTGCGGCGACGTGCTGGAATCCATGGCTGGCAAGGTCTATCGGCTGGGCGACCGCGCCGGCGCCGGCAGCAAGGTCAAGATCATCAACCAGCTGCTGGCCGGCGTGCACATTGCGGCCGCGGCCGAAGCCATGGCGCTGGGCTTGCGCGCGGGCGTGGACGCCGAGGCGCTGTATGACGTCATCACGCACAGCGCGGGCAACAGCTGGATGTTCGAGAACCGCATGCCGCACGTGCTGGCGGGCGACTATACGCCCCTGTCGGCCGTGGACATCTTCGTCAAGGACCTGGGCCTGGTGCTCGATACCGCGCGCCACAGCAAGTTTCCGCTGCCGCTGGCGTCCACCGCGCACCAGATGTTCATGCAGGCCTCGACCGCCGGGCACGGCGGCGAAGACGACAGCGCGGTCATCAAGATCTTTCCGGGCATCACCTTGCCGGAGGCGCCATGACGATCAAGCTGGGCTGCATCGCCGATGACTTCACCGGCGCCACCGACCTTGCCAACAACCTGGTGCGCGCCGGCATGCGCACGGTGCAGGTCATAGGTGTGCCGTCTGCCCCGCTGGACGATCCTGCGGATTCCGTGGTGGTGGCGTTGAAGACGCGCACCATCGACCCCGCCGAGGCCGTGACGCAGTCACTGGCGGCATTGGCATGGCTGCGGGAGCAGGGCGCCGAGCAGATCTATTTCAAGTATTGCTCCACGTTCGACAGCACGCCGCAAGGCAACATCGGGCCGGTCACCGACGCCTTGATGACGGCGCTGGATACCCCCTTCACCATCGCCACGCCCGCCTTTCCGGACAACGAGCGCACGGTGTTCAAGGGCTATCTGTACGCGGGCGACGTGCTGCTGCACGAATCGGGCATGCAGAACCACCCGCTGACGCCGATGACCGACCCGAACCTGGTGCGCGTGCTGTCCGCGCAGACACGGCGCCGTGTCGGGCTGATCGACTACACGGTGGTGGCGCGGGGCAGCGATGCCATCCGCGCGCGCATCGGCGCACTGCAAGCCGAGGGCGTGCAGATCGCCATCGTGGATGCGATTTCCAACGACGACCTGCTGGCCCTGGGCCCGGCGTTGCGGGGCATGCCATTGGTGACGGCCGGGTCGGGCGTGGCCATCGGCCTGCCGGCCAACTGGGGCCTGGCCGCGGGCGCGGCGGCCGGCCTGGCGCGCGAACCCGGCTTGCAGGCCGTGGTGGCGGGCAGTTGCTCGACTGCCACCCAGGGCCAGGTCGCGGCCTTTATCGACACCGGTCGGCCGGCGTTGGCGCTGGACCCCTTTCGCATCGCGGCCGATGGCGGCGTCGCGGCTGTCGTGGCCGAGGCCCTGGCCTGGGCCTCGCCGCGGCTGGCGGACGGACCGGTGCTGATCTATTCCACCGCCCGGCCTGACGCCGTGCAGGAGACGCAAGCGGCACTGGGCGCCGCGCATGCCGGGGCGCTGATCGAAGCGGCGCTGGCGCAGATCGCGCAAGGCCTGGCGGCGCAGGGCGTGCGCCAGTTGATCGTCGCGGGCGGTGAGACGTCGGGGGCGGTGGTGCAGGCGTTGGGGCTGACGCAGTTGGCCATTGGCGAGCAGATCGACCCGGGCGTGCCGTGGTGCGCCGGCCATGCCCAGGCGGTGCAGGCGCGGATGAGCGTCGTCTTGAAGTCCGGCAATTTCGGCGCTGCGGACTTCTTTACTCGGGCCTTTCAATAGGGAATGCGATAGGGCGTGCGCCCGCTGCACGACCACAGCCCGCGAGATGAACCCTGAACGGCTAGCGGTGCGCCTGCCGCAGCCGCTTGGCCGCGTTGACCATATGGACGCGCGCTGCTTCGCGCGCGCCTTCCACGTCTTGCCGGCGGATGGCGTCGACAATGGCCTGGTGTTCCTGCAGCACGGCGCGCATCAGGTCCGCGTGGCGGGCTTCGTTGCCGCGCGTGACGCGGGTGGCGGCTTCCAGGAACTGGCTGACGAACGCCAGCGTCGTCAGGAAATACGGGTTGCCGGTGGCGCGCGCAATGCTGCGATGAAAGGCCACGTCTTCCTTGACGCCGTCGCCGCCGTTCTCGACCGCCTGCGAAATGGCCGCCAGCGCGTTGTCGATGGCGGTCAGGTCGCGCTTGCTGCGCTGCGCGGCGGCCTGGGCCGCGATCTCGGTTTCCAGCGCGCGGCGCAGGTCCACGATGTGCAGCACCGCGTCCAGTGACGACAGCTCGGTGGCATCGATGCGCAGCGCCCGGTTGCCGCCCTGCGCCGTGACGAACACGCCGCTGCCCTGGCGCGCCTCGACGATGCCATCCTGGCGCAGGCGCGACACGGCCTCGCGGATCACGGTGCGGCTGACGCCGAACTGTTCGGCCAGGCGGGTCTCGGTGGGCAGCTTTTCACCGGGCAGCACGCGGCCTTCGTCGATTTCGGCGCGCAGTTGCTTGGCGACGGTGTCGGTCAGCGTGGGGGGCGTATGCAGTCGGGGAAACGCCATGGAAGGGGGCGGCTGGGAAGGACGTTGCATGATACCCCGCGGCGTCAGGCGGCCGCGCGCGCCGCGTTCAGGCAATCGATGAAACACTGCGCTGCCGGTGTCGGCGGCGATTCGGCCCGCGTCAGGATCGATACCCGTGCGGCCGGCAGCGGATGCGCCAGCGGCATCACGCACAAGGGGTGCGGCACCAGCTCGCGATGAAAGCCGTTGCGCACGAAGAAGCCCACCGCATCGCTTTGCGCCAGAATCGCCAGCGCGATGGCGATTGACTGGCACGGAATCACGTCCGTCGGCGTGGGCAGCCCGCGCGACGCGTAGGCCAGGTGCAGCAGGTTGGTGGGGGCCTGGGTATTGCCCGGCATCAGCCACAGCAGGTCGCGCAGCTCGGCCAGGTCGGTGGCGTGGCGCAGCGGATGGTCTGCCCGGGCGCCCACCACCAGCGGCAGGGTGAACAGCGTGGTGCGCGCGAAACCGTCGTAGATGTCGCCGTCGTATTCCGTCTGCACCACCAGGTCGTAGCGGCCAGCGTCCAGCTGTTCGTGGCTATAGGGCGCCGCCACTTCGTGGAACGCCACCGCCACCCGCGGCATGCGGGCGCGAAACGCCGCCAGCGCGGCGGGCAACACGGTCAGCGCCGACGAACTGATGGCCAGGTTCAGCGTGCCGCCTTCGCCGTCGCGCATCTGGTCGATGTCTTCCTGCGCCCGCCGAGCCTCCTGCAGGATCAGCACGGCGCGCTTGTGCAGGGCCTCGCCATAGGGGGTGAGTTCCACGCCCTTGGCGCTGCGCCGCACCAGCTCGGCGCCCAGGCTTTGCTCCAGTTCGCGCAGGCTGCGCGTGGCGGCCGGCTGGGTGACGCAAAGCGCGCGCGCGGCGGCGCGGATGCTGCGGTGTTCGGCGATCAGCACGAAGGCGCGTAACTGGCGCAGGTTCATCGGGGCAGGCACGGGGCAGGGATATAAGCAAAAGTCATCGCTGCAGCAAAAATACTGTCTTTCGCGTTTCAAGGGCCATCCGTATATTCACTAGCACCGCACGGCGCCCGGGATAGGGCCTGGCGGCCAGAGGATCGGACATCAAGGGGAAAACATGTCTATCGCCATCGCAGCCGGCGCCCGTGCGCCCAGCCTGCATACGCCGTCCATGCGCCGGCGCGTCATTGCCGGCACCACCATCGGCAATGCGCTCGAGTTCTTCGATTTCACCGTCTTCACGTTCCTGATGCTGGTGATCGGGCCGCTGTTCTTTCCGGCGGCCTCCAGCTATGGCCAGCTGCTGCTGACTACGGCCACGTTCGGCGTGGGCTTTCTGATGCGGCCGGTGGGCGGCATGCTGATCGGTTCCTACGCCGACCGCCACGGCCGCCGTGCCGCCATGACGCTGACGCTGTGGCTGATGGGGCTGGGCTGTGCGTTGATCGCCGCCGCGCCGACCTATGCGCAGATGGGCCTGGCCGGCCCGGTCATGATGGTGCTGGCGCGGCTGATCCAGGGCTTCGCCGCAGGCGGGGAAGTCGGCGCGTCGACCACGTTGCTGGTCGAGCATGCGCCGGCCTCGCGGCGCGGCTTCTATTCCAGCTGGCAGTTCGGCAGCCAGTCGCTGGGGGTGGCGCTGGGCGCGCTGGTGGTGGGCGGCCTGACGGCCGCGCTGACCGCCGAGCAGATGCAGGCCTGGGGCTGGCGCCTGCCCTTCGTGATCGGCATCCTGACCGTGCCGGTGGGCGCATACATTCGCCGCAACCTGGAAGAGACGCTGACCCCCCAGGATGAGCCGGACCGGCCCCGCGCCTCCGGCCACCAGCCGCTGCGCCGCATCTTCGCCGAACACAAGGCCGAGGTCGCCAAGGGCATCCTGCTGATGATCGGCGGCATGGTGTGCGCGCAGATCATCGGCTTCTACATGCCCGCCTACGCGCACCGCGAATTGGGGTTGCCCGCCACGTCCACGCTGTCGGCCAGCGTGGTGGTGGGCGCGGTGGGCTTCTTCTGCGCGCCGCTGGTCGGCATGCTGGCCGATCGCGTCGGGCGCAAGCGGGTGATCTTCTGGTCGCGCGTGGTGACGGTGGCGGTGTTGCTGCCGTGCTTTCAGTGGCTGGTGGCCGAACCCAGCAGCGCGCGGCTGATGACCGTGGTTGCGCTGCTGTCGGTGCTGCTGGCGCTGCAATCGGCGCCGGGCATCACCATGTTGCCCGAGCTGTTCCCGAAGTCCGTGCGCACGACCGGCATGTCGGTCGTGTATGGATTGGGCATTTCCGTTTTCGGCGGCTTCGCCCAGTTCTTCGTGACCTGGCTGCTGCACGTGACGGGCAACCCCATGGCCCCCGCCTGGTACCTGATGGTGGCGGTGGCGATTTCCACGGTGGTGCTGTTCTGGATACGCGACCGCACCGGCGACGATATCGACAACCAGGAGACCTGATGCAATCCGCAACCCCTTATTTTTCCCGCAGCTACGCCCAGGCGCGCGAACGCTTTGCCGCCGCGGCCCGGCCGCTGGCCGCGCACTTCGCGTCGTATGCCATCGACCCCAAGGGCCGCGAGGGCGAGGCCTTGGCCACCGACGTGGCGCTGATCGGCGACCCGCGCGCCGAACGACTGCTGATCATGACGTCGGCCACCCATGGCGTGGAAGGCTTCTGTGGCTCGGGTTGCCAGCTGGCCCTGCTGGACGACGCCGACATGCTGGCGCGCGCCCGCGCAGCCGGCGTGGCGCTGCTGCTGGTGCACGCCGTGAATCCGCATGGTTTCTCGTGGATCGCCCGCACCGACGAAGGCAACGTCGACCTGAACCGCAATGCGCAGCCGTTCGGCGCCCAGCCCTTGCCCGCCAACCCCGGCTATGCGCAGATCCATGATCTGCTGCTGCCCGCGCAGTGGCCGGCAAACGACGTCAACCGCGCGCAGATCGGCAGCTATATCGCCGAACACGGCCTGCCGGCGTTCAAGCAGGCGGTCACGCGCGGCCAATACACCCATGCGGATGGCTTGTTCTACGGCGGCGATCGTCCCGCCGCGTCGCTGCTGAACCTGCGCCGCATCCTGGCCGAGCATGCCGCGCGCTACGCGCAGATCGGCTGGATCGACGTGCATACGGGGCTGGGGCCGCGCGGGCATGGCGAGAAGATCTACGCGGGCCGGCGCGACGAGGCCGAAGTGGCGCGCGCCCGCCGCTGGTGGGGCGCCGACATTGCGGTGCCGTACCAGGGCACGTCGGCGTCGGTGGATATCACCGGCCATCTGGCGGGCCTTATCTACGATGCCTGCCCGGCGTCGGTGCCGACCTTGATGGCGCTGGAATTCGGCACGCTGCCGTCCGAAGACGTGGTGGATGCGCTGCGCGGGCGCAACTGGCTGCGTGCGCACCCGGATGCGGATGCCGCGCAGCGCGATGCGATTCTGCAGGCGACGCTGGAAGCCTTCTATTGCGATGCGCCGGACTGGCACGGTGCGGTGCTGGGGCAAAGCCGCGTGGCGGTGCTGCAAGCGCTGTCCGGGCTGGAAGGCGCGGGCACCTGAGCGCATGATGGCCTGACGCGGCATCGGCCGATCCTTTCGGATCGGCTCCTTTCGGATCGGCTTGATTTACTTTCAGAATGTTATATCATCCTTCAGCTATTTGTAATGATATAACATCCAAGAGAGTAACGATGAAAGGCACAACGCTGGGGATTGCACGGGCAGACGGCAAGCGAGGAGGCGGCAAGGCCGCGGGGCGGCGGGCAGGCCGCAAAAGCGCGCTCAAGCCCTTGATGTGTTCGCTGATGCTGGCCGCGCCCATGGCGCAGGCCGAAACCGAAGCGGATCCCACCCGCGCCAAGACCCTGGCGCCCATCACGGTGTCGGCCAATCCGCTGGGGCTGGACCTGAACAGCACCACCTTGCCGGCTTCCGTGCTGGAAGGCGATGAATTGATCGAGCGCCGCGCCGGCACCCTGGGCGAATCGCTCAAGAGCCTGCCGGGCGTCAATAGCGATACCTTCGGCGGCGGCGCCAGCCGGCCGGTGATCCGCGGCCAGACCGCGCCGCGCGTGAAGGTGTTGTCCGATGGGTCCGACGTGATGGATGCGTCGGGCATTTCGCCGGACCACGCGGTGACCGTCGAACCGCTCTTGGCCGAGCGCATCGAAGTGCTGCGCGGCCCGGCCACCTTGCTGTACGGCGGCGGCGCGATCGGCGGCGTGGTCAACGTGGTCGACAAGAAGATTCCCACGGCCGTGCCGGAAAAGGGCATCGAAATGGAAGGCGAGCTGCGCGGGGCCACCGGCACCAAGGAACGCGCGGGCGCCATCGGCATCACGGCCGGCGAAGGCCAGTTCGCGGTGCGGGTGGAAGGCATGAAGCGCCGCACCAGCGACTACGATGTGCCGGATTGGCCGGGCGGCAAGCTGGCCGGTTCGTACAGCGAATCCACCCAGGGCTCGGTCGGCCTGTCGTGGATCACGCCGCGCGGCTACGTCGGCCTGGCGTTCACCCACCTGGAAAGCAAGTACGGCCTGCCCGGCCACAACCACGAATACGAAGGCTGCCACCCGCACGGCACGCATCTGCACTGCGGCGGCCATGACCACGATCACGGCGACGAAGAAGCGGGCCACGACCACGACCATGACCACGAGCATGGTGGCGTGCCCTACGTGAAGCTGCGCAGCGACCGCGTCGACCTGCGCGCCGAATACCAGGACCCCTTTGCCGGTTTCGAGAAGATCCGCTTTCGTGGCGGCCTGACCGACTACCAGCACGAGGAAATCGAAGGCGGCCAGGTCGGCACCCGCTTCAAGAACAAGGGCTATGACCTGCGCGTGGAGCTGCAGCACAAGCCGATCGCCGGCTGGCGCGGCGTAATCGGCCTGCAGAATGCCTACAGCGACTTCCGCGCCGATGGCGAAGAAGCCTTCCTGCCGCGCAGCCGTACGCGTTCGAACGGCCTGTTCGTGCTCGAGGAATACCAGTTGAACGACTGGCGCTTCGAGGTCGGCGCCCGCCAGGATTGGCAGCGCATTTCCCCATCGGGCGGCGCCTCGCGCAGCAGCCTGTCGGGCACGTCGCTGTCGGCCGCTGCCATCTGGGACTTCGCGCCGCAGTACTCGGTGGCCTTGTCCCTGTCGCGCTCGCAGCGCCTGCCGACCGCGCAGGAACTGTATGCGGACGGCGTGCACCTGGCCACCAATACCTATGAACTGGGCAATGCCGGCCTGACCCGCGAAACGTCGCACAACATCGATCTGACCCTGCGCAAGCATTCGGGCGACACGACGTTCTCGGCCAGCGTGTTCCACAACCGCGTCAAGAACTACATCTACGCCGACACGCTGGACCGCTACGAAGATTTCCGCCTGATCGAATACACCCAGCGCGACGCGGAATTCACTGGCGTCGAAGGCGAGATCCGGCACCAGTTCACGCCGGTGTTCTCGGCCGCGGTGTTCGGTGACTACGTGCGCGGCAAGCTGACCGGCGGCGACGGCAACCTGCCGCGCATTCCGGCGGCGCGCGCCGGGGTGCGGGGCAACGTGAAGTGGCAAGCGTGGTCGGGCGGCCTGGAGTACGCACGCGTGTTCTCGCAAAAGGACATCGCGTCCTACGAGAACAGCACGCCGGGCTACAACCTGGTCAACGCCGTGGTCGCCTACCGGGGCCGCTACGCCGCCACGGGCTACGAGGTCTATCTGCGCGGCACCAACCTGCTGAACAAGCTGGCTTACAACCACGCGTCGTTCATCTCGTCGGTGGCGCCGCTGCCGGGCCGCAGCGTGATGTTGGGCGTGCGCCTGACGTACTGAGCCTGACGGACCCCTGCGTGGCCCATCGGGTGCGCAGGGCTGACAGGCGCGCGGCAGGGCCGCCGTGGCGGGCAGGTGTGCTAATTTCCAGGCATGCTGCCCGTCACGGAAAACGCCATGCTGAAATTCGCCGCCAACCTGTCGATGATGTACACGGAACACGCCTTCCTGGACCGCTACGCGGCGGCCGCCGCCGACGGTTACGCGGGCGTGGAATGCATGTTTCCCTACGAGGCGCCGGCCGCCTTCGTGCGCGAGCGCATGGACGCCGCCGGCGTGTCGCAAGTGCTGTTCAACGCGCCGCCCGGCGTGGCTTCGCGTGGTGAACGCGGGCTGGCCGCGTTGCCGGGCCGGCAGGACGAATTCCGCGCCGGCATCGAACAGGCGCTGAGCTATGCCACCGCGCTGGCCTGCTCGCAAGTCCATGTCATGGCGGGCCTGATGCCCGAGGGCGCCGAACGCGGCGCCTTGCTGGACTGCTACCGAGAAAACCTGGATTGGGCGGCCCGCCAGGCGCGCTCGGCGGGCGTGACCGTGCTGATCGAACCCATCAATACCCGCGACATTCCCGGCTACTTCCTGAACCGGCAGGACGAGGCGCACCAGGTGGTACAGGCCGTCAACGCGCCCAACCTGAAAGTGCAGATGGATCTCTACCACTGCCAGATCGTCGAAGGCGATGTCACCGCCAAGCTGCGCCAGTACCTGCCCACCGGGCGGGTCGGTCATGTGCAGATCGCCGGGGTGCCGCTGCGCCAGGAACCGGACCGCGGCGAGCTGGATTACGGCTGGATCTTCTCGGTGCTGCGCGAGCTGGAATACAGCGGCTGGATCGGCTGCGAATACCGCCCTGCGGCGGGTACGTCCGCCGGCCTGCGCTGGCTGGCCGCGGCGCGCGCCTGAGTTCCGCTGATGTCCCACGTGTAATGGTCTTTCCGGATGTCAGGCGCTTGCCCCGTCGAAATATAATTAATGTGTTAACTAAATAAAGAACATCAGGAGACAACCCATGTCCAGAAGAGGCTTCATCCGCCGCACGCTGGGAATCGCGGCCGCATTGGCGCTGGCCACGGGCGCCGGCCCCGCAGCCGCGGAATATCCCGACCATCCCATTCGCTGGCTGGTGCCCTTCAGTGCCGGGGGCGGCAGCGATCTGGCCACCCGCATCGTGGCCCGCCATGTCAGCCAGACGCTGGGCCAACCCGTGGTGGTGGAAAACCGGCCCGGCGCCGCCACCATCGTGGCCGCCCAGGAAACCGCCCGCGCGGCGCCCGACGGCTACACGCTGATGACCGCGGGCATGAGCACGCTGGCGCTGAACCCCTGGCTCTACAAGCAGTTGCCGTACGACCCCTGGAAGGACCTGAAGCCCGTGTCGACGCTGGTGGCGCTGCCCATCGTGCTGGTGGCCTCGCCCGCGTCCGACCTGGACAACCTGCCCGAAGTCATGGCGTTCCTGAAAAGCGGCAAGCAGGCCAGCTATGCGTCGCTGGGCGTAGGCAGCCCGCACCATCTGGCGATGGAATTGTTCCTGTCGATGTTCGGCGCGCAGGCTACCGCCATTCCGTACAAGGGTACGCCGCCAGCTTTGCAGGACGTGGCCTCGGGCGTGGTGCCGCTGATGATGGCCGACCTGGCCGCGGCGCGGCCGCTGATCCAGGCGGGCAAGCTGCGCGCCATCGCGGTACCCGCGAACCAGCGGTCGGAGCAGCTGCCGGACGTGCCGACCTTCGGCGAGGCCGGCGGTCCGCCGCTGGAAGCCACCGCCTGGCAAGGCGTGGTGGCGCCGCCGCGCACGCCCAAGGCCGTGGTGGACAAGCTCAGCCAGGCCATCGTGGCGGCGTTGCAGTCACCGGACGTCATCAAGCAGCTGAAGCTGCAAGGCATGGAGCCCATGGGCAGCACGCCTGACGCGTTCTTCGACTATGCCCACCGCGAATACACCAACTGGGGCGTGGTGATCCGGCAGAAGAATATTTCAGTGGATTGATGCGGGCCGAGCCCGGGCGAGTGCCCGGGCCTGCCTGGGTTGCGGCGAGATTGCGGCCGTGGGCTCAGCCCGCCGCGGCGGCGCGGTTCTGGCGGCGGGCGGTGGCCGCGCAGCCGGCCGAGGCGATGATGATGCCGCAGATCGCCAGCCATTGCGTGCTGGACAGGTGTTCGTTCAGCACGATCACGCCGGCCAGGGCGCCCATCGCCGGTTCCATGCTGAGCAGCACGCCGAACGTCTTTTGCGGCAGGCGGCGCAGCGCCACCATTTCCAGCGAATAGGGCAGGGCGCTCGACAGGATGCCCACGCCGATGCCGGCCAGGATCAGCTTGGGGTCCAGCAGCGCCATGCCGGCGTGCGCAGCGCCCACCGGCAATGCCACCATGGTGGCGGCCAGCAGGCCCAGCGACGTGGCCTGGCCGCCGTGCACATTGCCCGCCATCTTGCCGAAGATGATGTACAGCGCCCAGCAGACGGCGGCGGCCAGCGCGAAGCCGATGCCGGCCGGGTCCAGGTCGTGCACCGACTGGCCGGTGGGAATCAGCAGCACCAGCCCGGCCAGCGCGCAGGCAATCCAGACGAAGTCGATGGCGCGGCGCGACAGCACCACCGCCAGCGTCAGCGGCCCGGTGAATTCGATGGCGATGGCCACGCCCAGCGGCAGGGTCCGTAGCGCCATGTAGAACAGCAGGTTCATGCACGCCAGCGTCACGCCGTACAGCGCGATCTTGGCGGCATTGACGCGTGTCAGCGGAAAGCGCCAGGGGCGCCAGAACGCCAGCAGGATAATCGCGCCGATGACGATGCGGTACGCGGTGGTGCCCTGCGCGCCCACTTCAGGAAAGAGCGACTTGGCGAACGACGTGCCCACGCAAAGGGATGCCATCGCCGCGATCAGCGACAGCGTTGGCATCAGGGTGGAGGCGGACGCGTTGTGTCCGGGAGTGATCGTGGCGGCGGTCATGGTGCTGCTTCAGGAAAATGGCTGAAAATCAAAGAGGAAAACGCCGGGACTTCAGGGACTCAGCGTCGCGGCGGTGGAGTAGATCACATACAGCGCCAGGCCCAGCATGATCGCGCCCAGCAAGCCCTGCTGCATCCGCAGGAACCACGGGTTGCGTCCCACCCAGCCGCGGATGCGCGAGGCCCCGTAGGCGAAGCAGCTGCCGTACGGCAGGCTCAGCGCCTTCATCGTCACGCCCAGCACCAGCATCTGCACCCAGACCGGCCCATTGTCCGGCGTGGTGAACTGCGGCAGGAAGGCAATCATGAACAGCAGCACCTTCGGGTTCAGCAGATTGGTCATGAAGCCTTGCCAGAACGCATCGCGGGCGTCGCCGGGGCGCGCGGTGAGCGACACGTCGGCGTCGCGGGCGCAGCGCAGCATGGCCTTGATGCCCAGGTAACCCAGGTACAGTCCGCCGGCCGCCTTGATGGCCAAAAACAGCGTGGGAAACGCCTGCAGCACCGAGGCCAGCCCCAGCACCACGGCCGGCACCTGGATGAACCCGGCCGCCACATTGCCCAGCACGCTATGGAACGCCGGCCGGAATCCCTGCGTCATGCCCCGCGACAGCGTCAGCGCCATGTCCGGCCCGGGGGTGAGTTTGAGCGCCGCGTCGGCGGCCAGAAAAAGCAGGAAAAGCTGGAGTGACGGCATGGGAATCGGGCTGCGCCTGGCCGCGAGGTCGACCAGAGGGTTCCCAGTGTAAGCAAGCCAGCTGATTATTTCCTGCAGCCGGCGGGCCGGAAATGAAGTTTCCCGTCAAATTTGGGGGCAGGTCATTGGGCGCACCCGTTTAGAATCCTTGGACAGGCCCGCCCCGCCTGCACCGCCGCCGTCCGAGACGCCCATGGAACTAGACGATTTCGACCTTCAGATCCTGCAAAGCCTGCAGGAAGACAACCAACGCACCAGCCAGGAAGTGGCCGAACGGGTGAACCTGTCGCCCGTGTCGTGCCTGCGCCGCATGAAGCGGCTGCGCGAATCCGGCGTGGTGCTGGGCGACGTTTCGGTGGTGGATCCGGCCGCAGTGGGCCGGGGCATCATGATGGTGGTGCTGGTGTCCCTTGAAAGCGAGCGCGCCGACAAGCTCGACCACTTCAAGCGGGCCATGCACAACGCGCCCGAGATCATGCAATGCCTGGCCGTCACCGGCGAAGTCGATTTCGTGGTCAACATCACCGTGCGCGACATGGCCGAATACGACGCCTTCGCCCAGCGGCACTTCTGGGGCAATCCCAACGTGAAGCGGTTTTCGACGCTGGTGGTGATGAGCCAGGTTAAATACGGCCTGACGGTGCCGGTGGGTCAGGCGCACGAGTGATTGACGCCTACGCCGGTTCGCGGGCCCCCAGTTCCTGCGCCAGCGCCTGCATGGCGGGCGTGTGGGGCGCGCCCTTGCGAAACACCAGTTCATAGGGTTCGCTGCGCGAGCGCAGGGCCAGCGGCAGCATGCCGACCATGCCGTGGCTGGCGCAATAGTTGGCCACGTCCACCGACACCAGGGCCACGAACGTGGCGTTGCGGTGCAGGAGCGACAGCGTGGCCAGCACCGACGTGGTTTCGACCAGATGCAGCGGAAACGGCAGGCCGGCCTCGTGGAATTCGCGTTCCAGCAGGCGCCGCATCGGCATGTTGGCGCGATACACCACCCAGCGGCTGTCCGCCAGGTCGGCCAACGATAGCGGCGCCGCGCCCAGCAGCGGATGCGCCACGTTGGCGATCACGGCCAGCGACTCTTCCTTCACGTGCAGCGACTGATAGAGCTGCGGCGTGCCGCTGACGGTGGTGCGGCACAGGGCGGCATCCAGGCGGCCGCTGTCGATCATGGCCAGCAGGGTTTCGCTGGTGTCTTCCACCACTTCCACCGACATGTCCGGCTGCGCGGCCAGCAGCGTCGACACCGCGTCCATCAGCAGCGGCACGGCGCCCATGATGCTGCCCACCAGCAGGCGCCCGCCGACGCCTCGGGCGATGGCGTTGAGTTCGAATCGCAGGTGTTCCAGATCGGCCTGGATGAGGCGGGCGCAACGCGCCGCGCTGCGTCCGGCCGCGGTCGGCAGCAGCCCGCGATTCGTGCGGGTGAACAGTTCGGCGCCGAACGTGGTCTCCAGTTCCTTCAGCGCCTTGCTGGCCCCAGGCTGGGTCAGGCCGACTTTTTCGGCAGCGCCCAGGAGCGAACCCTGTTCTTCCAGCGCGACTAGCAAACGCAGCTGCTTGGCATGCAGGCGAGACATGACGGAGTTCAGTGTAGGGACCATTTAACTTGAGTAAAAGTTATAGCGCTATCGAATGTTCTCAGTATCTCCCGTTCTTTGCGCTACGTAAAATTTTCCTCGTTGCCTTGATATGAGGCGTTGTTATGAAACACGAGGGGGAAGGCATGTCGCTCATCGCTTATGTCACGCAGATCCAGTTCGGGCCGGGGGCGTTGTCCACGTTGCGGGAAGAATGCGCCCGGGTGGGCATCCGCCGGCCGTTGATCGTGACCGACCGCGGCGTGCGCGCCAGCGGCATCGTCGACAAGGTGCTGGCCGCGCTGGGGCAGCCGGATGCGCCGGTGTACGACGGCACGCCGCCGAACCCCAACGAGGCGGCGGTGCGCGACAGCGTGGCCGCGTTCACGGCGGGTGATTGCGACGGCATCATCGCCGTGGGCGGCGGTTCGCCCATCGATCTGGCCAAGGGCACCGCAGTCTGTGCGCGCCATCCGGGACCGCTGCGCAGCTTCGCCCTGATCGAAGGCGGCCTGCCGAACATCACCGCCGCGACCGCCCCGGTGATCGCCGTGCCGACCACGGCCGGCACCGGCAGCGAAGTCGGCCGCGGGGCGATCCTGATCCTGGACGACGGCCGCAAGGTCGGCATCCTGTCGCCCTTTGTCGTGCCGCGCGCCGCGATCTGCGATCCGGAGCTGACGTTCGGCCTGCCGGCCGGGCTGACCGCCGCAACCGGCATGGACGCCATCGCGCACTGCATCGAAACCTTCCTGTCGCCCGCCTTCAATCCGCCGGCCGAGGGCATCGCGCTGGATGGCCTGCGCCGCGCCTGGCGCCATATCGAAACCGCCACGCGCGACCCTGGCAACGTCGAGGCGCGCGTCAACATGATGAGCGCGTCGCTGCAAGGCGCGCTGGCCTTCCAGAAAGGGCTGGGCTGCGTGCACAGCCTGAGCCACTCGCTGGGCGGCATCAACCCGCGGCTGCATCACGGCACGCTGAACGCCATCTTCCTGCCCGCCGTGCTGCGTTTCAACCGTGCATCTGCCAGCGTGATCGCCGACGACAAGATGGCGCGCCTGGCGCAGGCCATGGACCTGGCGGGCGGCGATCAGCTGGAGCAGGCGCTGAAGGACAAGTCGCGCGCACTGGGCCTGCCCCAGGGCCTGGCGGCGCTGGGCGTGACCGAAGCGCTGTTCCCCCGCATCGTGGCCGGCGCGCTGGCCGACCACAGCCACCGCACCAATCCACGCGACGCCAGCGTCGACGACTACCTGCGCATGCTGGCCGAATCGATGTAGGGCCCGGCCCGCGCCGCGGGCCCATAAAAATAGCATTCAAACGGAGGAGACATGAGCAATCTCGACGCAGTGGCGGGCTATCTGCCCAAGGAAAGGCAGATCACCGACCAGGACCGGCGCCGCGCGCTGTTCGGCAGCGCGGTGGGCAGCACCATCGAGTGGTACGACTATTTCCTGTACGGCACGATGTCGTCCATCGTGTTCGCCAAGCTGTTCTTTCCCACCACGGACGCGCTGACCAGCCAGCTGCTGGCGTTGGCGTCGTTCGCGCTGGCCTTCCTGGTGCGGCCGCTGGGCGGCATCATCTTTTCGCACATCGGCGACCGCATCGGCCGCAAGAAGACGCTGGCGGTCACGCTGTCGATGATGGGCCTGTCGACCGTGTTCATGGGGCTGTTGCCCACCTACGACCAGATCGGCGTCTGGGCGCCGGTGCTGCTGACCGTGCTGCGCCTGATGCAGGGACTGGCGCTGGGCGGCGAGTGGGGTGGCGGCGTGCTGCTGGCGGTGGAGTATTCGCCGCGCGAGAAGCGCGGCCTGTACGGCGCCGTGCCGCAGACGGGGGCGGTGCTCGGCCTGGCGCTGGGCAACATCATCACGTCGGCGCTGGCCTCGTCGATGCCGCAAGAGGCCTTCCTGGCCTACGGCTGGCGCATTCCGTTCGTGGCCTCGATCGTGCTGGTGGTGCTGGGCATGTGGCTGCGCAACCGCGTGGATGAAACCCCGTCGTTCAAGAAGATCCTGGCCACGCATGCCGCGGCCAAGGTGCCGCTGGCGCAGACGCTGCGCTATCACTGGCGCGAAGTGCTGATCGCGGTGGGCGCCAAGGTCATCGAGACGTCCACGTTCTTCCTGTACGCCACCTTCTCGGTCGCCTACATGATCGGCCTGGGCTATCCGCAGGCGCAGGTGCTCAACATCGTGCTGGTCTGTGCCTTGCTGGCATTTCCGGTGATGCTGTTCTTTGGCCGGCTGTCCGATCGCATCGGACGGCGCAAGGTGTTCATGGTCGGTACGGTCGCGTTCATTGTCTGGGTCATGCCGTACTTCTGGCTGCTGAACCAGCACTCCGTTGCTGGCGCCATCCTTGCCATCGGCGTGGGCTTCACGCTGATCTGGTCGTCGTATGGCGCCATGATCGGCACGCTGCTGGCCGAGGCCTTTCCCGCCGCGGTGCGCTACACCGGCATGTCGCTGGGTTACCAGATCGGCGCCGCGCTGGTGGGCGGGCCGATGCCGCTGATCGCCACCGCGCTGGTGGCGCATTACGGCGGCAGCTATGTGCCGGTGGGCGTGTTCCTGATCGGCTGCGGCGTGGTGTCCTTGATCGCCGTGGGCTTGACGCGTGACCGCAGCGGGCAGGAACTGGACGACTGACCTGTTTTTCTTCCGATGCATGAACCCCGGGGCGCCATGATCGGCGCCCCTTTCCTGGAGCCTGATGATGGACCGCTACTTCAACTACATCGCCGGCGAGTGGACCGCCGCCGACGAATACACCGTGAACCGCAACCCGTCCGACCTGGATGACGTCATCGGCGAATACGCCCGGGCATCCGAGGCCCAGGCGGCGCAGGCCATCGACGCTGCCGACACGGCGTTCGCCGCGTGGTCTCGCACGACCGGCCAGCAGCGCCACGACCTGCTCAAGCGCATCGGCGACCAGATCCTGGCGCGCAGGGAAGAACTGGGCCGCCTGCTGGCGCGCGAGGAAGGCAAGACCTTGCCCGAGGCTATTGGAGAGGCCGGCCGCGCGGGCCAGATATTCCTGTTCTTTGCCGGCGAAGCGTTGCGCCTGGCCGGCGAGAAACTGCCGCAGACGCGCCCCGGCGTGGATGTCGACGTGACGCGTGAAGCGCTGGGGCCCATCGGCATCATCGCGCCCTGGAATTTCCCGCTGGCGATTCCCGCGTGGAAGATCGCGCCCGCCCTGGCTTACGGCAATACCGTGGTCTTCAAGCCCGCCGACCTGGTGCCGGGTTCGGCGTATGCCCTGGCCGAGATCATTGCCCAGGCGGGCGTGCCGGCCGGCGTGTTCAACCTGGTGATGGGGCGCGGCTCACGCATCGGCCAGGCGCTGATCGACAGCCCCAGACTGCGCGGTATTTCCTTCACCGGCTCGGTCGACACCGGCCGCAAGGTGGCCGCCGGCTGCGTGGCCGGTCCGCACATGAAGAAGTTCCAGCTGGAAATGGGTGGCAAGAACCCGCTGGTGGTGCTGGACGACGCCGACCTGGCCACCGCCGTGGAATGCGCCGTCAATGGCGCGTTCTTTTCGACCGGCCAGCGCTGCACCGCGTCGTCGCGCTTGATCGTCACCGACGGCATTCATGATGCGTTCGTCGCGGCGGTCAAGGCACGCCTGGCGCAACTCAAGGTCGACCATGCGCTCAAGGCCGGCACCGACATCGGCCCGGTGGTGGACGAGCGGCAACTGGCGCAAGACCTGGACTACATCGCCATCGGCCGCTGCGAAGGGGCCGAACTGGTGGCGGGCGGCGAGGTGCTGGCGCGCGACACCCGCGGCCATTTCCTGAGCCCGGCGCTGTTCACCGGCGTGACGGCGGACATGCGCATCGCACGCGAGGAAATCTTCGGGCCGGTCGCCACCGTGACGCGCGTGCGCGACTACGACGAGGCGCTGACGCTCAGCAATGCTACGCCTTTCGGGTTGTCGGCGGGCATCTGCAGCACCAGCCTCAAGCACGTGATGCATTTCAAGCGCAACGCCGAGGCCGGCATGGTCATGGTGAACCTGGCGACGGCGGGAGTGGACCATCACGCGCCTTTTGGCGGCCGCAAGGATTCGTCGTATGGGGCGCGGGAGCAAGGTCGGTACGCGGCGGAGTTCTACACCACGGTGAAGACGGCTTATACGTACGCGGGGTAGGGGGGCGTTTGGCGGGAGAAATGCCCATCGGTGGGGCCATGGGATGGCGCATTGGCCGATGGCAACTGGCCCGGCGTGGCGGGGATGAGCGCATTGCTCGCCCGCGGAGGCGGCGCTAGACTGGCCGCTTCCATTTCTCTTGCCTCTCGCGCCATGGCCCTGCATAGCTGGCTCATCTACCTGGTTGCCGTCACCGGCCTGTCCATCACGCCCGGCCCCAACACCCTGCTTGCGCTGACCCATGGCGCCCTGCATGGCCATCGCAAGGCCCTGTGCACCATTGCCGGCGGCGCGGTCGGCTTCATCCTGCTCATCGCCTTGTCGATGCTGGGCATCAGCGCGCTGCTCAAGGCCTGGGGGCCGGCGCTCACGGTGCTGAAGTGGGCCGGCGGCGCCTACCTGATCTGGCTGGGCATCCAATTATGGCGGGCGCCAGCCGTGCAGCTACGCCCGGCGCCCGACATGCCGCGCCTGCGCGGCACGCGCATGTTCAGCCAGGGTTTCCTGTCTGCCATCTCGAATCCCAAGGCCTTGCTGTTCTACGGCGCCTTCCTGCCGCAGTTCATCGACCCGGCGCGCAGCCTGTTTGCGCAATTCGTGATCATGGCCGCGACCTTCGCCGTGATCGAATTCGTGGTCGAGTACGTCCTGGCCCGCCTGGCACACCGCGTGCGTCCGTGGCTTGAACGTTGTGGACGGCGGTTCAACAAGGTGTGCGGGGGATTGTTTGCAGCGATGGGGCTGGCGCTGCCTGGGGCGTAGGCTGGTGGCGAGCAACCGGCCTAAAAAAAACTAACAATAATCGTCCATAACGGGCGATGGCTTGGCGCGAATGGTCTCTAGCGAGCGTTCCTGATTCGATAATTCAACTTGTCGTCAATTTCGGTTCACGCCAACCGTAATAGAATATATGGTTTGCCCGAAAATTCGCTCTCTGGCGCAATTGCGGCGAGGCCTGGGCGTCAGGCCGGAAATAGGACACGAAAATATGGCTGAGGCGTTGAAATTCGAGAATTCGTTGGCTGGCCGAAAAATATTCGTGACCGGCCATACCGGCTTTACCGGTGGTTGGGCATGCCTCTGGTTGAAATCCATTGGCGCCCAAGTGGCTGGGTTCTCGCTGCCGCCCGACACCCAACCTTCCCTGTTCGATGCGATTGGTCTGGCCGACGATATGCCCTCCACGTTCGGGGATATTTGCGACTATGACGGCCTGCGCAGCGCGATTGACGCTTTCCAGCCTGACCTCATTTTGCACTTGGCTGCCCAGCCGCTGGTGCGCAAATCGTACCGGGAGCCGGTCAGGACGTTTCTGGTGAACGCCCAGGGCACCGCGCATGTGCTTGAGGCGGCGCGCACCGTCAAATCGGTCAAGGGCGTGCTTTGCATCACGACCGACAAGGTCTACAAGAACAACGAGTGGCCGTGGCCCTATCGTGAAAACGATCCGCTGGGCGGCAAGGACCCCTACAGCGCCTCGAAGGCCTCCGCAGAAATGGTCATCCAGAGCTACGCGGCTTCCTACCCCTGGCAAGACGGTCAAGGTCCGGCCATCGCAACCGCCCGCGGCGGCAACATCATCGGCGGCGGAGACTGGTCCGAAGATCGCCTGATTCCGGATTTCGTCCGAGCCGTGGTGAATGATGGTTCCCTGGTCCTGCGCTATCCCGATGCGACGCGGCCGTGGCAGCACGTGCTGGCGTTGGTGCACGGCTACCTGGTCATCCTTGCGGGGCTCGCATCCGAAGATCCTGGGCGGGTGGCCAAGGCCTGGAACCTGGGGCCGCACGACGCCCGGCAGTACTCGGTACGCGATGTTCTCGAACTGATGAGCCAAAACTGGAAACGGCCGCAGCTGGACTACATGGATAATCCGCTGCCTGAAGCGCAGGCGTTGGCCCTGGACAGCTCGTTGGCGCGCAATCAATTGGATTGGGTGCCGGCGTGGGACGCCGAGCAGGTGGTCCGCGAGACCGCCGCCTGGTACCGCGACTACTACGCCGACCCGGCGGCCGCCCGGGCCATTACCGTGGCGCAGATCAACGCCTGGCGTGCTGCGCTGCAATGATGCGCTATGTGATCGGAGCTCGAGGCCGTCTGGGCCATGCCATCGTGCGCGAATATGCCGGCCAGGACGTGCAGTCTTTGGATCGGGCTGTGTATCAGGCGTGGTCCCGGCCGGGGATGGCAGGCGATGTCGCCCGCTATTTCGAGGGGCTTGCAGGCGCGCAAGGGGCGACCATCTATGTCGCGTCCGGGTTGCTGGATCCGGCGTTGCCGCAAGAGGAATTGCTGGGCGTCAATTACCACCTGCCCAGGAATGTGATTGACGGCGCGGCTGCGATCGGCGCCAGGGTGATCACTTTCGGTACGGTGATGGAGAGCCTGCTGCGCTCGAAAAATCCCTACATACAGAGCAAGACGGCATTGGCCGCTTACGTTGCCGAGGCTGTGGGCGCTGGCGCGCCGGCGGCGCATCTGCAGATCCACACACTCTTTGGGGCAGGCGTGCCCAGTCCCTTCATGTTCCTGGGGCAGATGCTTGCCGCGCTGCGGGAAGATCGACCGTTCAAGATGACATCAGGCCGCCAGTTGCGTGAATACCACCATCTGGATGACGAGGCCTGCGCCGTCCGCAAGATCGCGGAGTCTTCGGTGACGGGCGTGTTGAATGTGAGCCACGGCAGACCCGTCAGTCTGCGAGCGGTGGCGGAAAGTGTTTTCGGCGCGTTCGGCAGGGACGATCTGCTTTGCGTCGGCGCCCTGACCGAGCCGCCCGAGGAAAACTACCAGAAGATCCTGCCGCCCACCGAATTGCTGGACCCTGATGCTTTTCGGGAAACACTGCCGGCCATCGCCAAATATATGCAGGATTGCTATTCCGGCCAAGAGACGCAAGCATGAGCGAACAGAAAAAGCCGTTGATTTCCATCTCGATTCCCGTCTTGAACGAAGCCGGGAATATCGAGGCCCTTTATCGCCGGCTGTGCGCGCTGGCCGACGTCATGCGCGACCGCTGCGACCTGGAATTCGTGTTCTCGGATAATCATTCCGACGACGAATCCTGGGCTATGTTGACCGCGCTGGCCAAGACTGACTCGCGCGTGAGAGCAATCCGCTTTTCGAAGAATTTCGGCTTCCAGCGTTCCATCCTCGCGAACTACATGCATACGCGCGGCGATGCCGTCATGCAGATCGATGCCGATCTGCAGGATCCGCCGGAGATGCTGGAGGCCTTTTTCGAGCAATGGAGACAGGGCCACCAGGTCGTCTATGGCATACGCAAAAAGCGGCCGGAAAGCGGCTTGCTGCAGGCTTTTCGGAAATTCGGCTATTGGGTGATCGACCGGATCAGCGAGCATCCCATTCCCCGGGATGTCGGCGATTTCCGGCTGATCGACAGGAAGGTCATTCAGTCCCTGTGCCAGATCCGGACGGCCAATCCCTATCTGCGCGGGATGATCGCCGGCCTGGGTTTCAACCAGATCGGTATCCCCTATGATCGCGACGCGCGGACAGTGGGTGAAAGCAAATTCAACGTATCCCGCCTGATCCGGCTTGGGCTCACGGCGGTGTTCAATCACTCCACGGTGCCGTTGCGGGCGGCGTCTTTCCTGGGGGCGATCATCCTGGCGGCCAGCGTCGTGGGTGCGCTGTACTACCTCACACTGAAGTTTCTGCATCCTGAATTGCCGCCCGGCCTGGCCAGTATTCACATATTGGTCCTCTTTGGTATCGGCCTCAATTCGTTTCTGCTGGGCATCATCGGGGAATACCTTTTGCGCATCTATCTGGTTATGCGCGCGGATCCTGTGGCGATCGTCGAGCAAAGTTTGAATATTGATTCTTCCGAGTTGAAACTCTGAATAGGAACGTTATGAAAGCAGTCATTCTTGCTGGCGGACTGGGCACTCGCATTGCCGAAGAGTCCGATACCAAGCCGAAGCCGATGGTCGAGATCGGCGGCAAGCCGTTGCTCTGGCACATCATGAAGACGTATGCCCGCCATGGTGTGAAGGATTTCGTGATCTGCCTCGGCTACAAGGGCTACGTGATCAAAGAGTTCTTTTTCAACTACTACCGTCATATGTCCAATATGACCATCGATCTCAAGACCGGTGATCACCAGATCTTGGACAGCCAGGCAGAAGATTGGCGGATCACGCTCGTAGATACCGGCCCGGATACGATGACGGGCGGACGTCTCAAGCGCGTTGCTCCTTATCTCGGCAACGAGACGTTTTGCTTGACGTACGGCGACGGTCTATCGGATATCGATATCTCGGCCGAACTGGAATTCCACCGCAAGCATGGCAAGCTGGCCACCGTGGCCGCCGTGCAGCCTCCCGGGCGGTTTGGTGTTCTCAATATCGATGCCCAGGACCAGGTCTTGAGTTTCGAAGAGAAGCCCAGTGACGAGATCGGTTGGATCAATGGCGGCTTCTTCGTGCTGGAGCCCGGCGTCATTCCGTACATCGCGGGCGACGAGATTTCCTGGGAGCGTGCGCCGTTGTCGAATCTGGCCAAGGATGGCCAATTGTCGGCGTTCCACCATACGGGCTTCTGGCAACCCTGCGACACGCTGCGCGACAAGCGTGAGCTGGAAGCGCTGTGGGCAACTGGCAAGGCGCCGTGGCGTACGTGGACCGAAGCATGACAGCGGCGCCGCGTCAGGGTTCGGCGCGATGGCTCAAGCACCTGGCGGGCGCAGGCATCACGGTCCTGTGCCTGGTTGTCTTCGTGCGACAGGTCAACGTGTCCGACGTTCTGGATGCGTTGGCGCATTTCCATTGGGCTTACTTGGTGCTTGGCGTCGCTTCGCTGGCGGTGGGCTATGCGCTGCGCATTGTCCGCTGGTCCATGATGCTGCGGGCGGCCGGCGCCAATGTCACCTTCAGGGATTGCTGTGCGCCATTCCTGGGGTCCATCGCCTTGAACAATGTCTTGCCGCTGCGGCTGGGCGATGTCGTGCGTGCGCTGGTTTTTCCCCGCTCGATGGGCATCACCAAGACCACCGCGACCAGTAGCCTGATCGTCGAGCGGCTGGTTGACCTCATGACCTTGCTCGCCAGCCTGGCGATCGGCCTGTTCGCCATCCGGGCGATCGCCATTCCGGAGGCGCTCAAGGCGTCGGCTGTGTCGCTGGCGATCGCCGGGGGCGTTGTACTGGCGCTGGGCTTCTTTTTCAGCGGCGCGTTGGCGCGATTGTTTGATCGTCTGGCCGACCGGGCCCGCGAACAGGGCGCGGCCAAGCGCGCTGCCGTGTGCGACACGCTGGCAGGCTTGTTGCATGGTTTCAATGTCATGTCGCGTCCGCGCCTGTTGCTGTCCATGTTGGCGGTATCGATGCTGGTCTGGGTGGGTGAGGCGGGACTGTTCTATTTCGTCCTGCTGGGCGCGGGCGTCGAGGGTTCACCCTTGGTGGCATTGCTCGTCATGGCAGTCGCAACCCTGTCGACGTTGGTGCCATCCTCCCCCGGTTATGTCGGGCCGTTCCATCTCGCCGCCTTCACCGCGATCTCGCTGGTGGGCGGAACTGCTGCGCAGGCAGGCAGTTATGCAGTCATTGTGCACCTGGCGTTGTGGTTGCCCACGACGCTTGCAGGCGCTGTCGCCATTTGGGCAAGACCCGAGCTATTCCGAGCGGCCAAATCTCAGGCCGGCTGACGCTCAAGAGCAATAAGGTAGACATTCATGGAAAAATTCGACGTGGTCATCGTCGGGGGCGGCTTCACCGGCCTCACCGCTGCGTACGTACTGTCCAAGCAGGGCAAGCGCGTACACGTTCTGGAAGCCGACGATACGCCAGGCGGATTGGCGGGCACCTTCAATTTCAATGACGGGGTCAAGGTCGAGAAGTTCTACCATCACTGGTTCAACAACGACGTATACGTGCCCGAGCTGGTCAAGGAACTGGGCCTGGATGGCGACATCATGTTGTTGCCCACGCGGACGGGCATGTATTTCAACGGCCGCTTGTGGAAACTGTCGACGCCGCTGGATTTGCTGCGCTTCAAGGCGCTCTCGTTCATGGATCGCATTCGTCTGGGGCTACTGGTTTTCCAGGTACGGCGCATCAAGGACTGGAAGACGATCGAGCACCTGAGCATTCGCGAATGGCTCGAACCGCTGTGCGGCAAGACCGTCTACAAGATCGTCTGGGAACCCCTGATCAACTCCAAATTCTCCGTTTTTGCCGAAGCCGTCAACGCGGTCTGGATGTGGAAGAAGCTGGTGTTGCGTGGTGGCACCCGCAATGACAAGGGGGGCGAAGAGCTGGCGTACTTCAAGGGCGGCTTTGGTCGTCTTGCAGAAGCGCTGGCCGAAGGCGTCAGGCAACATGGCGGCCAGGTCAGCTACGGACGCCGCGTCACGGGTATCGAGGCCGATGGCACCGAGATCGTGCGCCTGGCGACGGATCAGGGGCCGGTCCAGGGCGACAAGTACCTGTTCACACCGTCGTTTCCCATCATTGCGGATATTTTCGACGGCTCGGCCGACCCGCAGTGGGTGTCGGCGCTGCGACGCGTGAAGTACCTGGGCAACATGTGCCTGGTCCTGCGGCTGAATCAGAGCCTGTCCGAGACCTATTGGCTGAACGTGAACGATCCCGGTTTTCCGTTCGTCGGCGTCATCGAGCACACCAACTTCGATTCCCCGGACAACTATCGCGGTTCGCGCATCGCCTATCTGTCGCGGTATCTGGCCACGGACGATCCCGTTTGGGCCTATTCGGATGAAGAATATTTCCAGTTCGCGATGGGCCATTTGAAGCGAATGTTCCCCAAGCTGGATCAGTCGTGGGTGCTGGACTACAAGGTATGGCGTTCCGAGTACGCGCAGCCGGTGACCGAACGCAATTACTCGTCGTATGTGCCGGGTCGTGAGACGCCCTATGCCAACGCGTACATTTCGACGATGGCGCAGATCTATCCGGAAGACCGCGGAACCAATTACGCGATCAGGGAAGGCCGCGATATCGCGCGGGCTTTGCTGCAAGCGTAAATAGCGTTCAGGGCTGGAGGGGGCGGTATGGGGCAGTTTTTCAAGGTGCGCACATTTCAGATCGCCGCGATTGCATTGGCGGTTTTTCTGGTGCTGATCGTCAATCGTGAGTTTGGTGCCGCGGACAATGGCGACTTTGTCAGGTACATGAGGGAATACGCCTCTATACCTGTCAATATGAAAGACACTGCCCCTGCGCTGTTCAGCGATGGTTGGAAGGATCGCTACTTTTACCAGCCTGAGTTCTATTGGAAGCCGGAGCTGCCGGATTTCGCGCAGCCCTGGTTCACTTCCGCAACGGTGTTCTGGAAGCTTGGCGACCTGCTGGGCGAGTATCTTTTCAGTCCCAATGTTGTGAACCTCAGGTATATCGGCCTGCCGCTATGCCTGCTTCACTTCTTTGCGTTGTTCCTGATGATCAGGCGGGTGCCTCCGGCCACGATGGGGTCTGCGTTGGCGATCATGGGCACTTTCCTCGTCATGACCGATGCGCGCATCTCGGCTTTCTACAATTCGTTCTATGCCGAGTCGGTGCCGTTCGTGGCGCTGTTCACCGTGTTCTGCGTGCTTTCCTGCCGTATGTTTTCCCGCGAGCCTGTGCCGCAGGGAACATGGAGCGAGAGTGGCCTGTTCGCGCTCTCTCTGGCCATGCTGCTCTTGGCTGTCTTAGCCAAACGGCAGTATCTGTATTTTGTCGGGCCAGCCCTGATCCTGTCCTACTACTATCTGGCGGCAGAGCTGCGGCTGCGTCGGATCCAGTGCTTTGCCTTGCTGGGCGTCTTTGCCGTCGTGCTTGCCTATGCGGTCAGTGGCGTGACGACATCGCAGCGAATCGACAATCCTGAGGAGCTTGAGGCTTCCCGCTACACCAGCTACCACGCGCTCTATTTTGGCTTGCTCCCGCATTCGAAGAAGCAGACCCAATTGCTGGCAGAGTTGGGGTTGCCGGCGGCCTCCGAGTCGTTCATCGGCAAAGATGCATGGGACCCCGTACGAGCGAAATTCATTGTCGAGCATCAGGAGCTGACGATCGCCACCTATCTGAGGGCGATCGTTCTTGATCCCCGCGCATTCCTCGGCTCGCTCTGGCAAAACGCCAAGCAGGTAGGCAATTTCGACATCGGCTTGGGCATGACGCATGGGGATCGGATGAAATTTCCGCCAGCGCTGATATCCGCATTCTCCACGGGGTTTACCAAAATGGCCGGAGCGGGAATCTTCGTGCTGTCAGTCCTGTTGGCAGGCGCGTTGGTGCTGTTTCCTGTGGGCGATTCAGCCGAACGCAGATTCGCGTGCCGGATTCTGTCGTTGATCCTGTTGGTGATCATCGTGTCGGACGTCGCAATATCGACCTTCGATGGAAGGCAAGAGGCGCGAAAGCACGTGATGGTCGCCAGCCTGGCGGCAGCGTTGATGCTGGTCTGCGGCATAGCGGCTTTGGTGGGCCGTTGGCGGCAACGCCCGCAAACCACATGATGGTCTGAGCCTGGCGGCGTTGCGCGGCCAGGCGACGTTCACAGGCGCGGTCAAGCTGCGCCCATAACGATATGGGCATGCATTGCCCAGGCAGCGGTGGTGCTGCGACGCTGGTGCGATGACGGTGCTGCTGCTGTGCAGCCCCGCTGGGGCATCAGCCGCGAAAGTGAAAAGCCCCAGTGCTCTTGCGAGCGCTGGGGCTTTGTATTCTGGTGGCCTGGGGCGGAATCGAACCACCGACACAAGGATTTTCAATCCTCTGCTCTACCGACTGAGCTACCAGGCCAACGAAGTCCGCAACTATACACAATTTTTTGGACTTGTGCCAGTCGGAGCGAAAAAACTTCAAATATTTTTGCCTGACCCGGAAAGCGGCCTGGCTTGAGGCCGAGCCGCCAACTGTTGGGCGAAAGGCACGCTTGGGTGCGACCCAGGGTCGCGGCCGGGGCTCTGGTTGGTCTGGGGATAACCCGCAGGGGTATAATCATTAGCGGTCTGCTGTTACATGCGTGCTGTACCGCATGACCCGCAGGGACCACCGCTCTTATTACTTACGGCCTCGTCCTTTACATGTCGGTAGCTGTTCTAGCCTTCGGTCTGAATCACACGTCCGCGCCGGTTTCGGTTCGCGAACGCGTGTCCATGCCCGTTGATCTGGTCAAGCCGGCGCTCGAAGGCCTGCGTTCTGCGTTTGGCGGATCGGTGCGCGAAGCGGCCATTCTGTCGACCTGCAACCGCACCGAAATCTATTGCGCTGCCGACGGCCACGTGGCCGACCAGTTGCCCGCTTGGCTGGCCGAGCACAATCGCCTGGACGCCGGCACGCTGCGCCCCCATCTGTATCGCCACCATCAAGACGACGCCGTGCGCCACGCCTTCCGCGTGGCCAGCGGGCTCGATTCCATGGTGCTGGGCGAAACCCAGATCGTCGGCCAGATGAAAGACGCCGTGCGCGCGGCCGGCGAAGCCGGTTCGCTGGGCACGTTGCTGCACCAGATGTTCCAGCGCACCTTCTCGGTGGCCAAGGAAGTGCGGTCGCAGACCGCCATCGGCGCGCAGTCGGTGTCCATGGCCGCCGCCGCGGTGCGCCTGGCCGAACGCGTGTTCGGCAATCTGGACCAGGCCCGCACGCTGTTCATCGGCGCGGGCGAAATGATCGAACTGTGCGCCACGCACTTTGCCGCGCAACGTCCGCGCAGCATGGTGGTGGCCAATCGTACGGCCGAGCGTGCCGAGCTGCTGGCCAACCGCTTCTCGGCCAGCACCATGAAACTGTCGGACCTGACCGACCGGCTGTCCGAATTCGACGTGATCGTCTCCTGTACGGCAAGCTCCCTGCCCATCCTCGGGCTGGGGATGGTGGAACGGGCTACGCGCCTGCGCCGCCACCGCCCGATGGTCATGATCGACCTGGCCGTGCCGCGCGATATCGAACCCGAAGTCGGCCGCCTGGACGACGTCTACCTCTATTCCGTCGATGACCTGGGCCGCCTGGTGCAGACCGGCACCGATGCGCGCCGCGCCGCGGTGGTGCAGGCCGAGGCCATCATCGAAACCCGCGTCCAGGGCTTCATGCACTGGATGCAATCGCGTGAAGTGGTGCCCGTCATTCGCGACCTGCACCAGGCCGCCGAAGACGTGCAGGCCGCCGAACTCGAACGTGCCCGGCGCCTGCTGGCGCGTGGCGAATCGCCCGAGGCCGTGCTCGAACAGCTGGCCCACGGCCTGACCCAGAAGTACCTGCATGGCCCGCTGGCGGCGCTGAACCGCAGCGAAGGCGACGACCGCAAGCAACTGCTTGCCTGGATGCCGCGCCTTTTCCCCGGCCGCGACTCGCGCCGTTAGCGGCGCTGTCCCACGCCCCGCCTCTCGGCGGGCGTTCGTCTTGTGGGCGCCCGCTATCGTCGTTTTTCCTTTGCAGAATTCCCCATCATGAAATCTTCCATGCGCAGCCGGCTGGAGCATCTGTGCCACCGCCTCATCGAGGTGGACGCGTTGCTCGCCGAACCGGAAACCGCGTCCGACATGGATCGCTTTCGCAAGCTGTCGCGCGAACGCGCCGAGCTTGAGCCCGTGGTCGAGGCCTTCACGGCCTTCGTGCGTGGCGAGGAAGACCTGGCGGCCGCCCAGGAAATGCTGTCGGACCCCGAACTGAAGTCGATGGCCGAAGACGAGATCAAGACCGGCCGGGTCAAGCTGGAATCGCTGGAAGCGGCGTTGCAGCTGTTGCTGCTGCCGCGCGACCCCAATGACGGCCGCAGCGTGTTCCTGGAAATCCGTGCGGGCACGGGCGGCGACGAAAGCGCGCTGTTCTCGGGCGACCTGCTGCGCATGTACACGCGCTACGCCGAACAGCGCGGCTGGCGCGTCGAGCTGATGTCAGAAAGCCCGTCGGAACTGGGCGGCTACAAGGAAGTGATCGCGCGCATCAATGGCGACGGCGCCTATGGCCGCCTGAAGTTCGAATCGGGCGCGCACCGGGTGCAGCGTGTGCCCGCGACCGAGGCGCAAGGCCGCATCCATACGTCGGCCTGCACGGTGGCGATCATGGCGGAAGCCGACGAGGCGTCGGAAATCGTCATCAACGCCAGCGACCTGCGCATCGACACGTTCCGCGCCAGCGGCGCGGGCGGGCAGCACATCAACAAGACCGATTCGGCCGTGCGCATCACGCACTTGCCCACCGGCCTGGTGGTGGAATGCCAGGACGACCGTTCCCAGCACCGCAACAAGGACAAGGCCATGCAGGTGCTGGCCGCGCGCCTGAAAGACAAGGAAACCCGCGAGCGCCAGAGCAAGGAAGCGGCCGAGCGCAAGAGCCTCATCGGCTCGGGCGACCGGTCCGAGCGCATTCGCACCTACAACTTCCCGCAGGGCCGCGTGACCGACCACCGCATCAACCTGACGCTGTACAAGCTGCAGCAGATCATGGAAGGCGACCTTGAAGAGCTGACCGGCGCGCTGATCGCCGAGCATCAGGCCGAGCAGCTGGCGGCGCTGGGCGACGACATCTGACGCATCGCATCGCCATGACCGCACAGATCAAGAGCCTGCTGCTGGATGCGCGCCTGCCGCGCCTGGAAGTACGCATGCTGCTCGAGCACGTGCTGGCCAAGCCGCGCGCCTGGCTGCTGGCGCATGACACCGATCCGCTCGAGCCGGCCACGGCCGCCGCCTATGAGGCGCTGGTGCAGCGCCGCCTGGCCGGTGAGCCCATGGCGTACCTGGTGGGTCAGCGCGAGTTCATGGGGCATACGTTCCGCGTAACGCCCGACGTGCTGATTCCGCGCCCGGACACCGAGGTGCTGGTGGAAACCGCGCTGGAGTGCGTGGCCGGGCAGGCCGCGCCCGCGGTGCTGGACCTGGGCACCGGCAGCGGCGCCATCGCGATCTCGATCGCGCTGGCCCGGCGCGATGCCCGCGTGATGGCCAGCGACGTCAGCGCCAAGGCGCTGGCGGTGGCGGCGGCCAATGCCTGGGACCTGACGGCGTCGCTGCGCTTCGTGGAAGGCAGCTGGTACGAGGCGGTGCCGGCCGGCGAAGGCTTTGACCTGATCGTGTCCAACCCGCCCTATGTGGCCAGCGACGATCCGCACCTGGGGCAGGGCGACGTGCGCTTCGAGCCACGCGGCGCGCTGACGGACGGCGCCGATGGCCTGGTAGACCTGCGCCGCATCGTGGCCGGCGCCCACCGACACCTGAAGGCAGGCGGGGCGCTGTGGATGGAGCACGGCTGGGACCAGGCCGAGGCCGTGCGCACGCTGCTGGCCGATGCGGGCTTTGCCGACGTGCACAGCCGCCAGGACCTGGCGGGCATCGAACGCATTTCCGGCGGCCGCTGGCCGGGGCGCCGCTGACGCGGATTCCGATGCGAAAGCGGGTTGCCGCCGATACCTGCACGAAGGCGGGTGCGGGCGCCGCTGGCCCGATTTGTAACCGTCAACCCGCCATTTCCCGGCCCCGTCCCGGGGAATCCGGGCGGTTTTCCCGCCTGTACCTATAATTGGCGTATTCCGTTATGCCTGTCCAAGAGACCACCATGAGCGACGTTCAAGAATTCATCCGCGAAACCGTGACCCAGCACCCCGTCGTGCTGTTCATGAAGGGCACCGCCCAGTTCCCGCAATGCGGCTTTTCCGGCAAGGCCATCCAGATCCTCAAGGGCTGTGGCGTGAAGAAGCTGGTGACCGTGAATGTGCTGGAGGACGACGAAGTCCGCCAGGGCATCAAGGAATTCTCCAACTGGCCCACGATTCCGCAGCTGTACGTGGCGGGCGAATTCATCGGCGGCTCGGACATCATGAACGAGATGAATGAGTCCGGCGAACTGAAGACCCTGCTGGAGCAATCCGGCGCCACGGCCTGATCCCGTGCGGCGTCTGGTGATCGGCATCACGGGGGCCACGGGGTCCCTATACGCGGTGCGCATGCTGCAGGCGCTGCGCGGCGTGGACGATGTCGAGACGCACCTGGTGGTATCGGCCTCGGGCGTGCTGAACATCAAGCACGAGCTCGATGTCAGCCGCCATGATGTCTACGCGCTGGCCGACCACGTGCACAGCGTGCGCGATGTGGGCGCCACGCTGGCCAGCGGTGCGTTCCAGACGGCGGGCATGGTGATCGTGCCGTGTTCGATGCGTACGCTGGCGGCGGTGGCGCATGGCCTGTCGGACAACCTCATCACCCGTGCGGCCGACGTGACGTTGAAAGAACGCCGGCGCCTGGTGATGATGGTGCGCGAAACGCCCTTCAACCTGGCGCACCTGCGCAACATGACGGCCGTGACCGAAATGGGTGGCATCGTGTTTCCGCCGTTGCCGGCGTTCTATCACCGGCCTGCCAGCATCGAGGAAATGGTGGACCACACCGTGGCCCGCGTGCTGGAACTGTTCGATATCCACGTGCCCGGCCCGCACTGGGAAGGCACGAAGTAAACACCGCGGCGGCCAGCGCCACCGCGGCAAAGCGCCCCGGGGATCCATCTGATCCCCGGGGCGTTTTTCCTGGCGGGGGCGGCGAGCGGCCGCGCGGGTTACTCGACCAGCCCCAGCCCGTTCAGCGCGGCCAGGTTCTCCGGCCAGCGGCGGGCGTGCGCATTCTGCAATTCGATGCGGGCCCATGCCATCCAGCCGGCCCATTCGATGCGCTTGTCCCAGGCGGTGCCCCAGGCTTGCAGGGCGGCCAGACCCGCCGCCGCATGGCGTTCGGCGGCGTCGAAATCGCTGGCGGTCAGCGCCAGCTGGGCCAGCAACAGACGCGGCTCGCCCACCCACGGGTTGTGTTCGACTGCGGCTTCCAGCATGTGGCGGGCGCTGTCCATTTCGGTCAGGGGCTGCATGCGCGTGACCACCTGCCAGTACAGCGCGCTGGCCGCGGCTTCGTCGCGCGGCGTGAGCGTGGCGCGGCAGTGGTCGAAGGCCGGCGGCACGGGTATGCCGGTATCGGCCGGCAGGGTGGCCAGCGGCGCCAGCAGGTGCGACAGCATCGACAGGATGTTTGACGGCGGCTTGAGCGGCCCGGGCCAGAGCGACGCGGCCCAATTCGTTTTCAGGTCGCGGCGCTGCTGTTGCGGATAGCCGGCGAAGATCTCGTCTTGCCAGCTGTGCCATTGCTCGCCGATGTCGGCGGCGGACACCACGATGAAGGCGGCGACCTGGCGCGGCGTGAAGGTGAACACCTGGCCGTCGGCGCCTTCGAGCGTGAGGCCCTCGGGGCCTGTGCCCTGGCCTTGCAGGATGGCCTGGACGAACCGGGTGCGCGGCATGGCGCAGAACAGGCTGACCCATTCTTCGGCTTCGGCGCCCAGCACGTCGCGCAGGGTGTTGCGTTCGCGTTCGCGGTCGAACAGGGTCAGGTCGACGTATTCGTTGCCATAGACGCTGTGGAACAGGCCCAGCAGCCGGACTTCGCGCGGCTGGTTCCAGAGCGTGAGCGTGCGGTACACGCCCAACAGGTGGTGCTTGAACGTGCCGGCCTTGTGCCAGTCTTCGCCCGCGCTGCGGGCGAACAGCAGGTCGAGCAGGGCGGGCAGGTCGACATCCACCGCGGCGTAGTGATCGGCCAGCAGGGCGCGCGCGTGCGGGTGCAGTTCGGTAGGGGTGGACATGGGCGTAGCGGGTGGGTGATGAAGGTCAGCCGCTATTGTGTCGCGCCAGCGCAAGCTTGTCATGGCGATGCGTCTTATATGGGTTTGAACATATCAATATGAAAATTCATCGCTTCCGGTTTTGAAGCGCGGTCACTAGAATCCGGGGCTTCCTCTACCCGTTTGATTCGTCGAGACCCGCCATGCGCCTACGCCACACCCTGGCCGCCTTTGCCACCCTTATCGGATTCGCCGCTGCCGCGCCGGCCCTGGCGCAGGACGCCGAACTGAAGGTCGGCGTGACCGTCGGCCCGCACGCCCAGATCGGCGAAGTGGTGCAGCAGGTGGCCGCCAAGCAAGGCCTGAAGGTCAAGCTGGTGGAGTTCAGCGATTTCATCCAGCCCAACGCCGCGCTGGACGCCAAGGAGCTGGACCTGAACATCTACCAGCACAAGCCTTTCCTGGAATCGCAGAACAAGGCGCGCGGCTACAAGCTGGTGCCGGTGGCGACCGCGGTGGTGCAGCAGATGGGCATCTATTCCAAGCGCGTGAAGTCGCTGGACGACCTGAAGCCGGGCGCCAAGGTGGCGATTCCCAATGACCCGACCAACGGCGCCCGCGCGCTGCTGGTGCTGCAGGCCGCCAAGCTGATCAAGCTGAAAGACGGGGTGACGGTGACGGCATCGTTGTTCGACGTGGTCGAGAACCCCAAGAACCTGAAGTTCGTCGAGATCGAAGCGGCGCAGCTGCCGCATTCGCTGGCCGACGTGGATGCCGCCGCCGTGAATTCGGCTTACGCCATTCCGGCCGGCCTGTCGCCCGCCAAGGACGCGCTGGCGCTGGAAAGCAAGGATGCGCCGTTTGCCGCGGTGGTGATTGCCGCCCGCGAAGACAACAAGAACGACCCGCGCATTGCGCGTTTCATCAAGGCCTACCAGTCCGATGAAGTGAAGGCGTTCGTGGCCAAGCAGTTTCCCGGCGCGTACACCACGTCCTGGTAAGCGCGGCGCCCATGTCCTCGCTGACGATCTATCCGCAGGATGACCCCGCCGCTGGCCGCCGCATCGACGAGGCCGGCGAGATCCGGCGCGAGCTGGCCGCCATCGGCGTGACCTTCGAGCGTTGGCAGGCGCAGGCGCCCGTTGCGCCGGGCGCGCCGCAGGCCGACGTGCTGGCGGCGTATCGGCCCGAGATCGACCGGCTGGTGGCCGAGCGCGGCTACCGCAGCGTCGACGTGGTCAGCCTGGACCCGTCGCATCCCGACCGCGAGGCGCTGCGCCGCAAGTTCCTGGCCGAGCACACGCATGCGGATGACGAGGTGCGCTTTTTCGTGGCAGGCAGCGGGCTGTTCACGCTGCGTGTCGACGGCCGCGTCTATGCGGTGCTGTGCGAAAAGGACGATCTGATCTCGGTGCCCGCCGGCGTGCCGCACTGGTTCGATATGGGCTCTGCGCCCGCCTTTACCTGTATCCGGCTGTTCAACGATCCGGCCGGCTGGGTGGCGCAGTTCACGGGCGACGCCATCGCGGCCCGTTTCCCGGCGCTGCCGTAGCGCGGCCGCCTGGCCTTACGCGTACTTGCCCGTCAGCCCGCCATCCACCAGCAATTCCGTGCCGGTGATGTAGGACGCTTCATCCGACATCAGGAACGCCACCGCGTTCGCCACTTCCCAGGGCGTGCCCATGCGGCCCATCGGCACCTGCCGGTCGCGCGCGGCGCGGGCAGCTTGCAGGTCGTCGGCGTCGAACATGCGCGCCACGTTCCTGGCCACGCGCGGGGTGTCGATCAAGCCCGGAATCACCGTGTTCACGCGGATGCCGTCGGCGGCGTACTGCTGGGCCGTCATGCGCGCGAAGTGAATGACGGCGGCCTTGCTGACGCTGTAGGCCAGGTGCGGATAGCCGGTGTAGCGGATGCCGGCCACGGAAGAGACCGTCACGACGGACCCGCCGCCCTGCTGCCGCATCAGCGGCGCCAGCAGGCGCAGGGCGATGAGCAGGCTGGTGACGTTGACCTGCTGGATGCGGTCCCAGTCGGGCAGCGAGATGTCTTCGGGGCCACCGACCTGGCCGATGCCGGCGTTGGCCTGCAAGGCGTCGATGCGGCCGTAGCGGCGCATTGCGGCGTCCACCGCGGCCTGCATGGCGTCCGGGTCGGCCACGTCGGCCTGCACGGGCAGGGCGCTGCCGCCGGCCTGTTCGACTTCGTGCGCCGCGTCTTCGGCGGCGGCCTGGCTGGCGTCCAGCGCGATGATCGCGGCGCCCTGGCGCGCCAGCGTCACGCAACTGGCCTTGCCGATGCTCCAGCCCGCGGCCGACGCACCGGCGCCGGCCACCAGCACGACCTTGCCGGCCAGGCGAGCGCCGGGCGCGGCGGGCGTGGGCGTCACGACGCGTCCCCGCTGTTCTGGTGCGACTTGCCCTGGCCGACGTAGGGAATCGCGTGGTCGATGGTTTCCCAGATGTAGCGGCCGGAGGGGCTTTGCTGTTCCTCGGCCACGTGCGACACCAGGCCGGCCGCGCGCGAGATGACGGCAAAGCCGCGCATCAGGGCCGTGGGCACGCCGATTTCACTGAGCAGCGCGGCGACCGCGCCAGTGGCGTTGATGGTGATGTGCTTGCCGTAGGCCTCGTCCACCGCCGCCGTCAACAGGCGCAGGGCCCTGAGCGAGTCGCCCGGCAGGTCGGGCTCGGCTTCGGCCAGCGCCAGCAGCTTGATCGAGCGGGGATCGTCGGGCTTGTGCAGGTGGTGGCCGAAGCCGGGCAGGGCCTGGCGGCTTTGCCGGAATTCACGCGCAATCGCCTGAGCCTCGGCCGCGCCGTCGGCGGCCTGGCGGATGCGGTCCAGCAGGCGCGAGCAGTTTTCCATCGTGCCGACGAACTGGCTGCCCACCGCCATCAGGCCGGAGGCCACGGCGCCTTGCAGGTTTTCGGGCGCGCTCATGTAGATCAGCCGCGTGGCGATGGCGCTGGGCGTCATGCCGTGTTCCATCAGCGTGACCAGCACCGCGTCGACGATGCGCATGTCCACCGGCCGCGCCTCGCGCCCCAGGATCTGCATGATCATCACTTCGGTGAAGCTTTTCTTGCCGATCAGGTCTTCGACCAGGTCGACGTCGCGGTACGACATGCCGGTCAGGTGATGGGCGCACAGGCGGGTTTCGGGCGTGTTCATGGGGTCTCCTTCAGGGCCGCGTCGCGCACGGCGTTTTTCAGCACCTTGCCGACGGGCGAACGCGGCAGGCTGTCGTGGATATGGAACTGCTTGGGCGTGGCGACCGGGCCGAGCAGGCCGCGCACGTGGGCCTTGAGCGCGTCGGCATCCGCCGTGGCGCCGGGGTGGAACTGCACGGCGGCGTGGACGGCTTCGCCCCATTTGTCGTCGGGCAGGCCGAAGACCGAGCATTCGTACACGGCCGGGTGCGCCGACAGGGCGTTCTCGACGTCCACCGGGTACACGTTGAAGCCGCCGGTGATGATGACGTCGCGCAGGCGGTCTTTCAGGAACAGGTAGCCGCGGGTGTCGATCAAA
Organism: Achromobacter sp. DH1f; assembly: GCF_000633435.1. Taxonomy (NCBI): domain Bacteria; kingdom Pseudomonadati; phylum Pseudomonadota; class Betaproteobacteria; order Burkholderiales; family Alcaligenaceae; genus Achromobacter; species Achromobacter sp. DH1f. The sequence goes on from NZ_AYMF01000020.1 coordinate 85,557, forward strand.
CCGGTATCGCCGGTGTGCAGCCAGCCGTCGATGAGGGTCTCGGCGGTTTTCTCGGGCAGGCGCCAGTAGCCGGACATGACCAGGTCGCCGCGCACCACCACTTCGCCGATTTCGCCGCGCGGCAACAGTGCGCCATCGGGCGCCATGATGGCCACGTCCGACAGCCAGGTGACGCGTCCGACCGAGGCGCGGTTCTCGGAGGCTTCCAGGTCGGCGGGGCGCAGCACGGTGACGATCTGCGGCGCTTCGGTCTGGCCATAGGTGGTGCCCAGCACGGGGCCGAAGAACGCACGGGCGCGTTCGATCTTCTCGGGCGGCATGGGCGCGCCGCCGTAGATCAGGTTGCGCAGCCGGGGAAAGTCGGCGCGCGCTACGCCCGGCTGCGCCATGATCATGTAGATCAGGGTGGGCGGCATGAAGCTGAGCGTGCCGCCGCGTTCGCGAAAGGCGGCGGTGATGGCGGCGGGCGTGGCGGCATCCAGCAGCACATGCGCGCCGCCGCTGGCCAGCACCGGCAGCAGGTAGGTGCCCGTGCCGTGCGTGACGGGGGCGGCGACCACATAGCGGTCGTCGGGCGTCAGCCCCCAGCTGGTGATCTGGTTGATGATGCCGGCGTTCCAGGCGTGGTACGGCTGCATCACGCCCTTGGGCAGGCCGGTGGTGCCGCCGGTGAACTTGATGGCCTGGGTGGCCTCGCGCGGCAAGGCATGGCGCAGCGGCTCGCGGCCGGCGGCGCCCGCCAGCAGGGCGTCCACGGCCAGGCCGGCCGCGTCGGCCCCCAGGCTGATGCGCTGGCCCACGCCGGTGGGCACCAGCGCGTCGCCGGCCGCATCGACGATGACGATCGACGGTTCGGTGGCGTCCAGGATGCGCCCGATTTCGCGCGCGGTGCTGCGGTAGTTCAGCGGCACCCAGATCTTGCCGCTGGCCAGCACCGCCAACAGCGCCAGGATATGGCGGCTGGAATTGCCGGCGCACAGGGCCACGCGGGTCTGCGGCGCCGGGTCCAGGTCTTGCAGGGCGGCCGCCAGCGCCCGCACGTCCGCGGCCAGCCGCGCATACGTCACCTGGCCTTCGGGCGCGTCCAGCGCCACGCGGTCCGGGTATTGCTCGGCGGCGCGGAAGAAGAAATCAATCGGGTACACCCTGTGCTCCTCAGTTGGCTTTGATGTCGGCGCTCTTGACCACGGCGCCCCATTTGTCGATTTCGCTGGCGATCATCTTGGCGAATGTCTCCTGCGTGTTGGGCGGTTGCGGCGCGTAGAAGCCGGATTGCTTGTAGGACGCTTGCAGCCCGGGGTTGGCCAGCGCCTTGTTCATGGCCTGGTTCAGGCGGTCGACGACGGCTTGGGGCGTGCCGGCCGGCGCCATCAGGCCGAACCAGGATTCGACGTCGAAGCCGGGCAGACCCGATTCGGCCAATGTCGGCACGTCGGGTACCGCCGGCAGGCGCTCTGGCGAGGTGACGCCGATGGCGCGCAGCTTGCCGGCCTGCACGTGCGGCAGCGACGAGGGCAGGTTGTCGAACATGGAATCCACCTGGCCGCCGAGCAGGTCGGCCACGGCCGGGCCGCTGCCGCGGTAGGGCACGTGCAGGATGTCGGTGCCGGTGCGCATCTTGAACAGCTCGCACGACAGGTGGATGGACGAGCCGCTGCCCGACGAGGCGCAGGTCAGCTTGCCGGGGTTCTTCTTGGCGTAGGCGATGTATTCCTGCACGCTCTTGATCGGCACCTTGGGGTTGACCACCAGGATGTTCGGAATGGTCGCCAACAGGCCGATGGGCTTGAAGTCTTTGACGAAGTCGTAATTGAGCTGGCTGTAGAGCGTGCGGTTGATGGTGTTGGCGATGGAGCCGACATACAGCGTGTAGCCGTCGGGCGCGGCGCGCGAGACGATTTCGGCGCCGATATTGCTGTTGGCGCCCGTCTTGTTTTCCACCACGATGGTCTGGCCCAGTTCTTCGGTCAGCGCCTTGGCCACCAGCCGGGCCACGATGTCGGTGGCGCCGCCCGCGGCATAGCCCACCACCAGCGTCACCGGGCGTTCGGGGTAGGGCTTGGCGGCGGTGGCGGGCGCGGCCAGGGTCAGGGCCCCCGCGAGGGCTGCCGCCGCGGCGGTGAGCCGCTTGCTCAATGTCTTCATGGTTGTCTCCGTCCGATTTGTCTAATATTTGGACAGATCTTTGCCTGCCCGACTTCATAGTGGGCTTTGATAGGCGCGTCATCAACGCAAGGTGTCCAGAAAATGAACAAGACGGAGACAGAGAGCGATGGGCCGCGTGTGTTGCGGCGCGGCCTGCGGGTGCTGGGCGTGTTGCGCCAGGCCGGCGCGGTCGGCATGCACGTGACGGACATTGCGCGGGCGGCGGGCATGCAGCGGTCTACGGTGTACCGCTATCTGGATGTGCTGGCCGAAGAGGGCTATGCGCTGCGCGAGGCCGACGCACCGCGCTGGCGCATGGCGGAACTGGGCGTGATGATGGCCGGCGATCCGCATGCCCAGGCCGTGCGCAGCCTGCGGCCGGTGCTGCGGCAGATCAGCGATGTCAGCGGCGATTCGGCCTTTCTGATCTGCCGGGCCGGCGGCGATTCACTGTGCCTGCACCGCGAGGTGGGCAACTACCCCGTGCAGGTGCTGGCCGTGACGGTAGGCCATCGCCAGCCGCTGGGCGTGGGCGCGGCCGGGCTGGCGCTGCTGGGGGCGTTGCCCGCGGCCGAAGCCGACGAAGTCATCCTGCAGAACGAACAGGCCTTGCGGGCCTATGGCGGCATGACGGTGGCGCAGATGCGGCGCCTGGCGGAAAACACCCGCGACCGCGGTTGGGCGGTGGTGGGCAATGCGGCGGTGCCGGGCGTGCTGGGCGTGGGGGTGGCGCTGTGCGATGCCAGCGGCTATCCGCGGCTGGCGGTCAGCGTGTCCAGCCTGATCAGCCGCATGCAGGCGCCGCGCCAGCGCAGCATCGCCGACCTGATCCGCGCGCAGCTGGCGCAAGACGAGATCAAGCGCCAGCGCTGGACCATACCGGGGGAGCAGGCCTGAGGGTCGTCAGGAAGGCGGGGGCGCTGTCGACCCGGGCATGAATCCCGGGTCGGCGCGTGGGGATCAGACCTGGGCCGGCGCCGGGGCGCGGTAGGTCTTCTGGTAGTGCACCGTGAACGTCTTGAACGCATCCAGCGCCTTGCGCGGGTCGTGGCCCGGCTTGACCAGGAAGCTGTCGAAGCCGACGCGCGCCTGGTAGTGGATGGTGTCGATCATCACGTCGCCGACGGCGCGCAATTCGCCCGTCCACTGGTAGCGCGTGCGCAGCAGCTGCGCCAGCGAGTAGCCGCGGCCATCGGTATAGACGGGAAAGTCCACCGCGATGAAGGCGATGCCGGCGGGGTTGAGCGTGCCGTCGGCATCGAGCAGGTCGCGCAGGTCGGCGTCCGGCGCCAGCAGCACGGCCACCGGGTGCTGGTGGCGGCGCAGCGTGGCGTGCGAGGCCTTCCAGGTGGCCAGCGGCACGATCCAGCCCGGTTCGTCGCTGGGCACCTGGCCTTCGGCGGCCACTTCAGGTTCGGGCACGAAGGTGCGCGCGGTGTCGGCTTGCAGCTGGCCGTTGCGGATCAGGTGCGGGCCGGGCGCGTCATGGGCGTAGACCTCAGACATGGGCGGCCTCCTGGGCGGGCTTGGCAAAGGCCGGGTCGGCGTAGACGTCCTGTTTGAAAGGGTCGATGCCGACGCGGTCCACCACGTCGATGAAGCGTTCTTCTTCGCTGTCGCGCAGGCCCAGGTAGGTCTGGATCAGGCGGTCGACCACGCCGGGCACCTGGTCGCGGGCGAACGACGGGCCGATGATGCGGCCGATGGCGGCGCCGCCGCCCTTGGTGGATTCAATGTCGGGCAGCGGCTTGGCGGCGCCGTTCTGGCGTCCGCCGATGGTGACCTGATACCACTCTTCGCCGGCCTTATCGACACCCAGGATGCCGATGTGGCCCACGTGGTGGTGGCCGCAAGAGTTGATGCAGCCGGAGATGTTCAAGTCCAGCTCGCCGATCTCGAACAGGTAGTCCAGGTTGTCGAACTGGCGCTGGATGGCCTCGGCGACGGGGATCGACACGGCATTGGCCAGCGCGCAGAAATCCCCGCCCGGACAGGCGATGATGTTGGTGAGCAGGCCGACGTTGGCCGTGGCCAGGTTCAGCGCGTCCAGCTTGCCCCACAGTTCGTGCAGGCGCGCGCGGCGCACGTCGGCCAGGATCAGGTTCTGTTCATGCGACACGCGCAGTTCGCCAAAGCCGTATTCGTCGGCCAGCGCCGCCACCGCGTCCATCTGGTCGGCGGTGATGTCGCCCGGCGGCACGCCGGTGGCTTTCAGCGACACGGTCACGGCGGCATAGCCGGCCGCCTTGTGGGCATGCACGTTGGTGCGGACCCAGCGCGCGAAGCGCGGGTCGGCGGCGGCCAGGGCGGCCGTGTTGTCAGGTTCGTCGGCGGCGCTGGCGTCGTACTGCGGCCAGACGAAGCGCGCGGCGATGGTGTCGACGAATTCCTGCGTGATGGTGTCCGGGCCGCCCTTGATGAGCTGCCACTGTTCATCCACCTGCTGCGCGTAGACCTCGGGCGTCAGGTCCTTGACCAGGATCTTGATGCGCGCTTTGTACTTGTTGTCGCGGCGGCCGTGCAGGTTGTAGACCCGCAGCGCGGCCTGCATGTAGGTCAGGAGGTCCTGCCATTCGACGAAGGGATTGATCAGCTTGCCGACGATGGGCGTGCGGCCCATGCCGCCGCCCACCCACACGCGAAAGCCCAGCTTGCCGTCGCGCTCGACGGCCTGCAGGCCGATATCGTGCACGCCGACGGCGGCGCGGTCCTGCACGGCGCCGCTGACCGCGATCTTGAACTTGCGCGGCAGGAAGGCGAATTCGGGATGCAGCGTGGACCACTGGCGGATGATCTCGCACCACACCAGCGGATCGATCAGCTCGTCGGGCGCGACGCCCGCGAAATGGTCGGTGGTGGTGTTGCGGATACAGTTGCCGCTGGTCTGGATGGCATGCATCTGCACCGTGGCCAGTTCGGCCAGGATGTCCGGCACGTCTTCCAGCTTCGGCCAGTTGAACTGGATGTTCTGGCGCGTGCTGAAGTGGCCGTAGCCGCGGTCCCATTTGCGTGCGATGTGCGCCAGGGTGCGCAGCTGGCGCGAGGCCAGGATGCCGTACGGAATCGCCACGCGCAGCATCGGCGCATGGCGCTGGATGTACAGGCCGTTCTGCAGGCGCAGAACGCGGAAATCATCTTCGGTGAGCTGGCCGTCGAGGAAGCGGCGCGTCTGGTCGGCGAACTGCGCCACACGCTGCTCGACGAGCTGCTGGTCGACGGGGTCATACACGTACATGTCTACTGCCCTTGAAGTCTTCTCGGTCTGAGTCCCCAAGGCAAGGCCCGCCGCAGGCGGGCAATGGGGGGATTCATAACCGTAACAGGCAGCCCGGACGACCGTCTAAGTCATTCTAGTAATAAGTGTATGCCCCCACGCCGCACGTGCTTCGCACGCTTGCTGCCCCCCAAGGGGGCTGTCCGGCCTTCGGGCGGCCGGACGGCTGTTCTGGCCATGGGCGGCGCAGGTCGCTCGCGCTGCTTATATATAGGCGTTACAACGCCGCGTTGACGGCCCAGCGGGCGACGAAGACCAGGATGGCGACGAGGCACGCGGCCATCAGCAGCCCGGTGAGAATCAGCGGAGCGGGCTTGTTGTGGGCGATGTCGGCGTCGTAGCCGCGGCCGCGGCGCACGCCGAAAAAGCCCCACAGGACGGATTTGGCCGTGCGCAGGAAGCTGAGCATGAGGGTCTCCAGGCAAGGAAGGGGATGCAACCACTGTAGGCGTTGCATCCTGGCGGCGACAGGGGCAGATCCGCGCAAAGAGACCGTATCAGATGTGTCGTAGCCGATGCGCCTTCTCAAAGCGCGGAAGACGGCGGGGCGCCGATGCCGCGCACGATATGGTCCAGCAGTTCACGCGCGGCGGGCGAGATATGCCGACCGGCGCGGCTGAGCACGTGCAGGCTGCCCTGGTTCAGGATCGGGTTGGCCAGCGGCAGGCTGGCCAGGCGCTGCGCGGCCATGTCGGCGGTGACGGCAATCGGCGGGGTCAGGGCGTAGCCGATGCCGGTGGCGGCGAACTGCCACAGCGCCTTGAAGGAAGACGTCGTCAGCACATTGCGCAGGCGCACCTGTTCGCTGATCTCGGCGGCCTGGATGTGCTGGCGCACGCCGAAGCCTTCCTGCATGGACGCGCCGGGGTAGTCGACCAGGTCGGTCAGCAGCAGCGGGCGTTGCAGCCGCGTCAGCGGATGGTCCTGCCGCACGATGGCGCGGATGGGTTCGGGCCGCGAGTAGTGGGTACGCAGGCGGGCATCGTTGGGCGGCTGGAACACCAGGCCGATGTAGGCCTGGTCGTCGACGATGCGCTGCACGATTTCAGAGGTGCGCGCCACGTCGATGTCCAGCGTCACTTCGGGGTGGCTGCGCCAGTAGCCGGGCAGCACGCGGTCGAACATCAGTTCGACGAAGCCTTCGCCCAGCACCAGGTCGATGTGGCCGCGTTCGGCCTTGCGCAGGCTGTCGATTTCCGAGAAGAAGCTTTCCTGGATGTTCTGCTGGCGCTTCACATAGCGCGCCAGGATGTGGCCGGCATCGGTGGGCACGACGCCGCGGCCCCGGCGCTCGAACAGCGCCATGCCGCAGTCGCGCTCCAGCGCGGCGATGGCGCGGCTGACGGCGGACGGGTCCATGTTCAGCACTTCGGCGGCGCCGCGCACCGAACCCCGGCTCATGACCTGCATGAAGTAGTGGGTGCGGCGGGCGTCGAGTTTTTCGTCCATGGGAGCGGCTCCGTGGCGGCAAGGCATCGAAAAATTTGCAACAATATCGAGGGTTTACCCTGAGTTATTGCGTGATCTTGCAAAAAATTCCCAGGAAAAGCCCATCCGTTGCATTTTACGCAACGCAATAGCCCCGGTGGTGTCATGGTTGGCTTGCAGCCCCCCGGCGAAAATCGCCGCTGCCGCCCGCCGCGCCGTGGGCGGCCCTAAAACCTACTCACGTTCATCAGGGGAATTCGATGTCTCATGCCAGCGCCAGCCTGGCCGCGCCCACCATGTCGCTGTCCAGCCGCGTCCGCATGCTCGCCGCCATCTTGCTGGTGGTGATCGTGTCCGAAGCGATCGGCAGCGTCACCTTCGCGGTGGGCCCGGGCAAGATCGTTCTGCAGCCCATGCTCTGGGCCATCTTCATCGGCGCGATCGTGGCCGCCTTCGGCCAACGCCTGCCCGCGGGCGCCGGCATCGACACCGCCATGCAGACCCGCATCAGCGGCTACCTGCAATACGCCCTGCTGCCGTTCCTGGCCAAGCTGGGCCTGATGGTGGGCGGCTCGCTGCCGCAGGTGCGCGAGGCCGGCTGGGCGCTGGTGTTCCAGGAATTCGGCCACTTCTTCGGCACCATGGCCATCGGCCTGCCGCTGGCCCTGCTGCTGGGCATCAAGCGCGAAGCCATCGGCGCCACGTTCTCGGTGGGCCGCGAGCCCAGCCTGGCGATCATCGGCGAGCGCTACGGCATGAATTCGCCCGAAGGCCGCGGCGTGATGGCCGAGTACATCACCGGCACCGTGATCGGCGCGCTGTTCGTGGCGCTGATGGCCGGCTTCATCACCAGCCTGAACATCTTCGATCCGCGTTCGCTCGCCATGGGCGCCGGCGTGGGCTCGGGCAGCATGATGGCGGCGGGCGTGGGTGCGATCGCCTCGCAGCAGACGCCGGAAATGGCGCACCAGGTGGCCGCGCTGGCCGCCGCCGCCAACCTGCTGACCACCGTGGTGGGCGTGTACTTCACGCTGTTCATCTCGCTGCCGACGACCATCTTCCTGTACGGCAAGCTGGAACCCGTGCTGGGCCGCTTCTCGCGCGCCAAGGCCGAGCCCGCGGCTGCTGCTGCGGATGCGGCTGACGGCGAAGTGCCGTCGCACTCGGCCAAGATGGGCTTTGGCGATCGCCTGACCGCCTACGCCATCTGCGGCCTGTTCGCGCTGGTGGGCAACCGCCTGGGCTACAACGTGCCGTTCCTGGACGCGTTGCCCGGCATGGCCATCATCATCCTGCTGGTCGTGATTGCCGACCTGCTGCTGCGCGTCGTGCCCAAGCTGCCGGCCGTGGCCGTGCTGTCGCTGATCGCGATGACCGTGGGCTGCCCGGGCGTGCTGCCGTACTCGGACCAGATCATCGCCGCCGTCGGCAAGGTGAACTTCCTGCCGTTCACGACGGTGATCCTGGCGATGGCCGGCCTGTCGATCCTGAAAGACCTGCCTGCCTTCCGCAAGCTGGGCTGGAAAATCGTGGTGGTGTCGCTGGCCGCCAACGCCGGCACCTTCATGGGCGCCACCTTGATTGCCGAGTTCTTCCACTGATCGTGACGGGCTGTCCGGCCGATGGCCGGGACGGCAGGGGCGGTGAGACTTACCGTCCGCCCAACAGAAAGCCGCCCTTTGCAGGGCGGCTTTTTTTTCGCGCATCAGGTGCGTGCGCCCGGACGGTAGCGCGCGTTGTCGGTGACGTTTTCCGTGGGGCCGATGTTCTCGACCTTGGGAATATTCAGGCCGGCGGCCTTCATGGCAACGGCGGTCTGCAATTCCTGCACTTGCGGATTGCCCATCGCCACGCGATACGGCTGCAACGGCGTCAGGCCTTCGATGGTGCCCAGGTCGTTGGCGGTGTCGCCACGCAGCGCGACGGGATCGGGGCGCGCCGAGAAATCGTCCACCGCGCGGCGCAGGCGGGCGTCGGCGTACAGGTCGCGCAGTTGGTCGACATTGACGGCGGCGGGGGCGGCGGCCAGCGCTTGCGGCGTTTGCGTCGTGGCGGGCTGGGCGGCGCGCATGTCGCGGTCGGCCTGGGCCGAGTCCGTGGCCGTGCGGGCAATGCGCTGGGCTTGCCAGGCGGCCTGGGCCTGGGCGCTGCGCTGGGCCTGGCGGGTGGCGGCGTTGCGCGCGGCCCATTCGGCTTCCCAGACCGGGCGGGTGTCGTCCAGCAAGGGAATGCGCGCGGCGTAGGGCGCGGCGACTCGGCTGATGGGGGAGACGGCGGTCACGTTCATGCGTGGCTCCCTGGGCGGGTGGGTCTATCGGTTGGGCTGGCAGGCCCCGCGAAAGTTCAATATAGACGTCGGCTCCGGCACCGTCATTTCCATCTGTAAGAAAAAAAAGCCCCTGGCAAGCGCCAGGGGCCAGCGGCGGGTTCAAGCGAACGCGCCGTACCAGGCAGCCGCCCTTCCTGAAGCCCGGCGGGTTCTCCAGGCGTCGCGGCTGCCCAAACCGTGATCAGGCGTGCGGCAGCGTGGCCTGCATCGACGGACGTTGGCTGAAGGTCTTGAACCAGGCGGCAACGGCGGGGTGGCCGGCGCGCCAGTCGAAGTCGGGGTAGCGGAAATCCAGGTAGCCCAGGGCGCAGCCCACAGTGATGGTGCCGATGTCCAGGCGGCCTTCCAGGCTGGCGGCGGTCTTTTCCAGTTGCGCCAGGCCGTCGCGCACCTTGCCCAGCTGGCCTTCATACCAGCCGTCCCAGCGCAGGGCTTCGGGGCGCAGCACGGTTTCGTAGCGGGCCAGCAGGGCCGCGCCCAGCATGCCGTCGCCCAGCGATTGCTCGGCCAGGGCGCGCCAGCGGGCGGCGCCGGCCGGGAACAGCGCGCCGCCGCCCAGCTCGTTCAGGTATTCGCAGATGACGCGGCTGTCGAACAGCGCCTGGCCGTCATCGGTGAGCAGGGTGGGCACCTGGCCCAGCGGATTGCTGGGGATGATGGTCTGGTCGCGAGCCACGGGGCCGGCGGCGCTGGGCAGCTTTTCGATGCGGTCGACCAGCCCCAGCTCGTGCGCGATGACCATGCATTTGCGCACAAAGGGCGAGGCGGGCGAGAAGTAGATCTTCATGTGGGGTCCTTGAGGGTTGGCGTAGCGTCAGTGTTGGCCGTGGGCCAGGTGTTGTCCAGCGACCCAGCCGAAGGTCAGCGCGGGGCCCAGCGTGATGCCGGGGGCGGGATAGGCGCCGCCCATGACCGAGTGCATATCATTGCCCACCACGTACAGGCCGGCTATTGGCTGGCCGGCTTCGTCCACGGCCTGGGCGTTGCGGTTTGCCGCAATGCCGCATGCCGTGCCGATGTCGCCGGGGAACACCTTGACCGCGTAGTACGGGCCGGCGCCCAGCGGCGCCAGGCAGGGGTTGGGGGCGTGGTCGGGGTCGCCCAGGTAGCGGTTGTAGGCGGTGCCGCCCTTGCCGAAGTCGGGGTCGTGGCCTTCTTCGGCATGCTGGTTGTAGCGTTGCACCGTGGCGGCCAGCGCGTCGGCGGGCACGCCCAGCTTTTGCGCCAGGGCTTGCAGCGTGGGCGCTTGCAGCAGGTAGCCGGCGTCGATCAAATGCTGCCGCGGCCGGCCGCCGGGCAATGCCAGGCCCAGGCCCCAGGTGTCGATGAAGCGCTGGTCGCAAAGCAGGTAGGCGGGCACCGTGGGCGTGTCGGCGTGGCTGCGGTACATGGCTTCGACGAACGCGTGGTACGAGGTCGATTCGTTGACGAAGCGGCGACCGGCGCCGTTGACGGCAATCAGGCCGGGCTTGGCGCGGTCCCACACCAGGTGCGGATAGTGCAGCGGTGCGCGGCCCGGCTGTTCCAGGATGGACACCGGCGCCCAGAATGCGGGGCTGCAATGGCCCTGGCCCAGCGCGGCACCCGCGCCTTCGGCCAGGCGGATGCCGTCGCCGGTATTGTCGCGCGGCGACATCGACCAGTCGCCGGTAGGATGTGGGTAGGCCTGTTGGCGGCGCGCGGAATCCCACGGAAAGCCGCCCGTGGCCAGCACGACGCCGCGGCGGGTGCGGATGTTCATCTGCCGGCCCTGGTGCTCGACGGTAGCGCCCAGCACCGCGCCGTCGTCGCCGCGCACCAGTCCCAATGCTGGCGTATCGAGCCAGTACGGAATGTTGCGCGACAGCAGGGCATGGAACAGCTGCGCGGCCAGCGCATTGCCCAGCAGCAGGCGGGTGCCGCGGTGATAGCCGCGCAGGCGGTCGGTGTAATAGCGCAGCACCAGCTTCATGGCGTGCCGCCACGAGGTGAAGGCGCGCGTGGCGCGCAGCAGATGCCGCACGTCGGTGATGTTGACCATCATGCCGCCCAGCACCGTGAATTCCTTGAGCGGGTCGCGCAGCGTCTTGAAGTGGCGGCCAAGCTTGCGGCCGTCGAATTCCACCGGGTCCAGCGACCGGCCGCCCAGGGCAGCGCCGGGCCGGTCGGGGTAGTAGTCGGGCGACGCGGTGCGCGCGGCGACTTGCAGGAAGCCGCGCTCGACCAGATCGTCCATCATGCGCGGCCCGGCTTGCAGGTAGGCGCGCTTCATGTCGTCGGACGCCGCGGCGCCGACGGTTTCCTGCAGATAGGTCCAGACCTTGTCGAAACTGTCGGGATGGCCGGCGGCGTCGGTCTGCGCGTTCAGCGGTATCCACAGTGCACCGCCCGAAATCGCGGTCGATCCGCCGATGTGGCCGGTCTTTTCCACCAACAGTACGTCCAGGCCTTCGACGCTGGCGGTGAGCGCGGCGCTCATGCCGCCCGCGCCCGAGCCGACGACCAGCGCGTCGACTTCCTTGTCCCACTTGATGCTGTCCATGCCGCTTATGCTCCCGACCCGCCCAGCGATTTGCCGCCGTCCACGAAAATGACCTGGCCGGTGATGAAGTCCATGTGCGGCGCGACCAGGAAGGACACGGCATTGGCGATGTCTTGCGGTTGGCCGGCACGCCCCGTGGGCTGCAAGGCCAGTTGCGCGGCCAGGCGCTCGGCGCTCAGGTTGCGCAGCAGCGGCGTGTCGATCAGGCCGGGCGCGATGGCATTGACCAGGATGCCGCGCGGCGCCAGTTCCATGGCCGAGGCCCGCGTGTAGCCCACCAGCGCGGCTTTCGAGGCCACGTAGTGTGGATGGTTCTTCGCGCCCAGATAGGCGCGCGAGGCGATGTTGACGATCTTGCCGCCGGGGGCCATGTCGCGCGCGGCCTCCTGCGTGAGCGTTGCGACGGCCAGCAGGTTGACGTTGAACATGCGGCGGTAGTCGTCGCTGGTCACGTCAAAGAACTTGCGCTCGTCGAACAGGCCGGCGTTGTTGACCAGCGCGGCCAGCGGCGCCAGGTCGCGCACCAGCTGGCGGGTGGCGTGTTCGTCGGTCAGATCCACCACGCGGTAGTCGACGGCAAGGCCTTTCGCTTGCAAGGCGTGGGTTTCGCGGGCGGCCAGGTCGGCGTTGCGGTCGGCCATGACCACGCGAAAGCCGTCGCGTGCCAGGCGTTCCACGATGGCCAGGCCCATGCCGCTGGCGCCGCCCGTGACCAGCGCGGTGCCTGAAGTGTTGTCTGCTTGCATGTCGATTCCTATACGGCCAGGTAGCCGCCGTCCACGGGCAGCACCACGCCGTTCACGTAGCTGGCCATGTCGGAAGCCAGGAACAGCACGGGGCCGACGATTTCGTCGGCGCGCCCGGCGCGTGCCATCGGGGCGCGCTGCATGTACCAATCGGTGCCGTGCGCTTGAGAGCGCTGGCCGGCCGTCATTTCCGTTTCCATCAGCCCGGGCGCCACGGCGTTCACGCGCACGCCGTGCGGCGCCAGGTCGCGCGCCAGCACCTCGGTGAACGAGCGCACGCCGCCCTTGGACACCACGTAGCCCGCCGTCGAGATGCCGCAGCCATACGCCACGATCGAACACAGATTGACGATGGCGCCGCGCGTGGCCTTGAGCTGTTCGACGAAAGCGTGGGTGACGTTGAACGTGCCTTGCAGGTTCACGCTCATGACGCGGTCCCAGATCTGCGGCGTCTGCGGGTCGTCGAACGGAGCGCGCGCCGAAATGCCGGCGTTGTTGACCAGCACGTCGATATTGCCGTGGCGGCTGGCGGACTCGGCGGCGAAGGCGCGCACCGCTTCGGCATCGGTCACGTCCAGCGCAACGTCGAACGCGCGGCCGCCCTCGGCTGCGATGGCCTGCGCGCTGGCGCGTGCCAACGCGGGGTCCAGGTCGGCCACGATCACCGTGGCGCCCTGGCGGGCAAAGCCCTGGGCAATGGTGGCGCCCAGGCCGCGGCCGGCGCCGGTGACGAGGACTCGCTTGTCTTGCATCATGCTCATGGCAATTTCCTAGGCGCCCAGGTAGGCGCGTTGCACGGCTTCGTCGCTGGCCAAGGCAGATGATTCGCCTTCCAGCGCGATCTCGCCGTTTTCCAGGATGTAGGCATAGCTGGACACCGACAGCGCCAGCTTCACGTTCTGTTCGACCAGCAGGATGGTGATGCCCTGTTCACGGTTCAGGCGCAGCACGATGTCGAAGATCTGCTCGACCACCAGGGGCGACAGGCCCATGGACGGTTCGTCCAGCAGGATCATGCGCGGGCGCGCCATCATGGCGCGGCCGGTGGCCAGCATCTGCTGCTCGCCGCCCGACAGCGTCGCTGCCTTCTGCTCGAAGCGTTCGCGCAGCCGCGGAAAGGTGTCGCACACCATGTCCAGGTCCTGCTTGACCGCCTGGCGGTCGTGCCGCAGGTAGGCGCCCATTTCCAGGTTTTCGCGCACGCTCATGTCGCGGAAGATTTCGCGGCCCTCGGGCACCTGTACGATGCCGCGGCCGACGATGGCATCGGCCGGTTGGCGATGGATGGCCTCGCCATCGAAACGCACGCTGCCCGCCGTGGGCGACACCAGCCGCGAGATGACGTTGAGCGTGGTGGACTTGCCCGCGCCGTTGGCGCCCAGCAGCGCCACGATGGCGCCTTGCGGCACTTTCAGCGACACGTCCTGCAAGGCGCGGATGTTGCCGTAGGCGGCGCTGACCGACTCGACTTCAAGCAGATACTCAGCCACCAGCGGCTCCCTTGCCCAGATAGGCTTCGATGACTCGGGGGTTGCTGCGCACCTCCGCGGGCGTGCCTTCGGCGATCTTTTCGCCGAACGACATGACGGTGATGCGATCCGAGATCGACATCACCAGCTGCATCACGTGCTCGACCAGCAGCACCGTGATGCCGTCGCGTTCGCACAGCTCGGTCAGGATGCGGTCCAGCGTTTCGATTTCGCGGTTGCGCAGGCCGGCGGCCGGCTCGTCCAGCAAGAGCAGCTTGGGCGAGATGGCCAATGCGCGCGCCAGTTCCAGCATCTTCTGGCGGCCGAAGTCCAGGCTGCAGGCGGGGGTGTCCAGGAAGTCGGCCAGCCCCACGCGTTCAAGCAGGTGCTCGACGCGTTCGCGCGCTTCGGCGCGGGCGGGGCGCAGCAGGCGCGACGCCGTGGATGCGCCGTGTGCGTAAGTGCCCAGCAGGGCGTTTTCGCGCACCGTCAGCGCGCTGAACAACTCAAGGTTCTGGAAGGTGCGCGCCACGCCCAGTGCAGCCATTTCGTGCGGCTTTTTCGTCGTGATGTCGACGCCGTCGAACACGATGCGGCCCTGGGTGGGGCGGTAGTAGCGCGAGACGCAATTGAAGGTGGTGGACTTGCCGGCGCCGTTGGGACCGATCAGCGCATGAATGCGGCCCCGTTCCACCTGCATGGACAGGCCGTTGATGGCCGTCAGGCCGCCGAACTTCACCGTCAGACCTTGGACGTCGAGATAAGGCTGGGCGCTCATGCGGCGCTCCTTTGCGTGGGTTTGGCGGCCGAGGTGGCGGCGCCCGTGCGCGTGGGCAGCGGGGCGGCCGGCGGGGGCGCGCGGCGGCGTGCGTCACGGCTGGCGAACAGGCCCTTGGGCGCGAACATCATGAAGCCCATCAGGATCACGCCGTAGATGATTTCCTGGAACGACAGCGCCTGGCGCAGCAGTTCCGAGATCAGGCCGAAGCCCAGCGCGCCGGCAATGGCGCCGCGCACCGAGCCGATGCCGCCCACGACCACCATGGTGAGAATCAGGATGGTGGTCTGAAAGCCCAGGCTTTCGGGGTGGATGAACGAGGCAAAGGTGGTGTACATGCCGCCCGCGATGCCGGCGTACGCTGCCGACAGCGTGAAGGCGGTGCGTTTGATGGCGTTGACGTTCACGCCCATGGCTTGGGCGGCCACATCGCTTTCACGCACGGCCCGGAAGGCCGACCCCAGCTGCGAGCGCGACAGCGCAATGGTGGCCCACAGCAGCAGCGCGGCGATTGCCACGACAAACGGATAGGCCTTGATGTCGGACACCAGCTCGTAGCCGAACAGCGTGGCGGGCGAAATCCGAAAGCCGTTCGAGCCGTTGGTGACCGACTGCCAGTTCAGGAACACCCACTGCATCGCCTCGCCAAAGGCAAAGGTGGACAGCGCCAGGTAGATGTCGCGCATGCGCAGTGCCAGCGCGCCGATGATGTAGCCCAGCACGGCGGCCAGCAGGCCGCCCGCCACGATGGACACGAAGAAGGGCGGATGCCACAGATTGTTGATGAGGCCCGCGGTGTAGATGCCCACGCCGTAGAACGCGGCGTGCGACAGCGCGAACTGCCCGGTTTCTCCGATGACCAGGTGCAGGCCCAGGGCCAGCACCACGAACACCATCAAGAGGTTGACGACGTAGATGACATAGCCGCTGGCCACGAACGGCAGGGCGACGAGCACCACGGCCATCAGCGCCAGCAGGGCGGGATCGAGCTTGGATTTCATACTTTCTTCACCTGCAGTTTGCCGCCCAGGAGGCCTTGCGGACGCAGCAGCAGCACCACCATGATGGCGACAAAGGGCGCCACGACGATGGCATTGGTCGAAATGAACAGCCCCACCAGGTTCTCGGCCACGCCGATCACGAAGCCGCCGACTACGGCGCCCGGCAGGCTGGTGATGCCGCCGACGATGGCGGCCGCGTAGGCCAGGATGGCGATGTGGCCGATGTCGGGCGTGATCAGGATCTTGGGCGTGATGAGCAGGGCCGCCACGGCCGAGATCAGGCCGGACAGCGCCCACACCATCATGCGGATGCGCGTCAGGTTCACGCCCACCAGGCGCGCGGCCTTGGGGTTCATGCCGACGGCGCGCATGGCCTTGCCCACGCGGGTGTAGGTGAACATCACGTACAGCAGCAGCATCACGCCGACGGCCACCGCGAAGATCACCAGGTCCAGCTGGGTCAGCACGGCGTCGCCGATGATGACGGCGTCGGTGGGCGCCAGCGGCGGCAGCGAGCGCGGCGTGTCGCCCAGCCCGGTCTGGCGCACCAGGCCCTTCAGGGCATAGGCCAGGCCCAGCGTGGCGATGACCATCTGCACGCCCACGCCCTTGGAGGCGATGACGCGTTCCATCACCACGCGCTGGAACAGGCCGGACACCCCCGCCACGACGGCCAGCGTCACGGGGATGACCACCAGGTAGGGCCAGCCCATGACCAGGGTCAGGAACAGGGCGATGTAGCCGCCGACCATGAAGATTTCGCCTTGCGCGAAATTGGGCACGTCGGTGGTCTTGAAGATGATGACGACGGCAACGGCCAGCAGCGCGTACACGCTGCCCGTCACCAGCCCTGACAGCACCCCTTGCTGCAGGAACAACCAGAAATCGGCAAAGCTCATGATGGTCTCCGGCGGTCCGCGCGGCGCTGCGCCGCGGCGCGGACCTGGCCTGTGGCCGCGGTAGCGGCAGGTTTACGGCTGGTACTTCCAGACGCTCTTGAAGGCGCCGGGCACCAGCGACATGTTGGTGCCGTCGAACTTGATGTAGATGGCCGATTCCTGCGCGGCGCGGTCGTTGGGGCCGAATTCGATCGGGCCGGCCATGACGCCGGAGTCGAACTTCATCGTTTCCAAAGCCGCCAGCACCTTCTCGCGGGTGGGTTGCGGACCGGCGGCCTTCAGCGCATTGACGACCGCCATGGCGGGCGGCAGGCCGTAAGGCATGTAGGTCTGCGGATGGCCCGGCTTGGCGGCCAGGTCGGGGTAGGCCTGCTTGTACATGTCGTAGACCCAGGTCAGCTTGGGGCCGCCGGGCATGTCGGCCAGCACGTCCTGGATGTAGACGTTCTTGAAGGCGTCCTTGTTGCCGACGTTCTCGACCAGCTGCTTGAGATCGGCGGTGCCGTTCACGGCCAGCACGATGGGCTTGTTCCAACCCAGTTCCTGTGCCTTCTTGATGATCAGCGCGGCGGGGCGGGCGTAGGTGGTCAGGAGCAGCACGTCCGGGTTGGCGGCGCGGATCTTGAGCATCGGCGCGGTGACGTCGGTGATGTTCGGATTGACCGACTGCACCTGCAAGCCCAGGTTGTCCAGCTGCTTGGCCTGGGCCTGCGCGGCTTCCAGGTTCCAGCCGCCGTAGGCGTCGTCGTGGTTGATGTAGCCGATCTTTTTGGCTTTCAGGTGTTCGGCGGCAAACTGCACCATCGATCCGCCCACGGCGTGCTGCGAGATCGAGAACGCGCCATAGATGTACTTGGACGGCGGATACAGCGCGCCGTCGCCGGACGCGTTCAACATCACCAGCGGCATCTTTTCGCGTTCGACGTATTCGCGCGCGGCGACCACTGCGGCCGAGCACGAGCCGCCATTCAGCAGAAAGACCTTGTCCTGTTCGGTCAGCTTCTTCACCGCGGCGACCAGGTCGTTGGCGTTGCAGCGGTCGTCTTCGATCACCAGTTCGATCTGGCGGCCGTTCACGCCGCCTTCCTTGTTGACCTTGGCGTACCACATCTTGGCGGCGTTCAAGACGTCAAAGCCATAGGCCATGCCGCTGCCCGACAGGGGCGCGAACAGGCCGATCTTGATGGTCTTGTCGGTAATGCCCGGTTCCTGCTGGGCCTGGGCGGTGGCGCCGACGGCCAGGGCGCAGAGCGCGGCGGCCGCGTAGCGGCGGGGGTGGATCATGGTGTGTCTCCCGTTTTATGTGTGCGCGCCTTTATGCATGGCGCGTTGCTGCGTAGGCGGCCAGGCCGCCGGATAGGGGTTACTGCATGCGATAGCCGCCGTTGACGTCGATGACGCTGCCGGTGATGTAGCCGGCTTCTTCCGAGGCCAGGAATCGCACGGCGGCGGCCACGTCGTCGACGGTGCCGATGCGGCCCAGCGGAATGGCTTGCGCGGCAGCGGCCAGGGCGCCGCTGCTGGTGACGGTGCTGCGCAGCATGTCGGTGTCGATCAGACCGGGCGCAATGCCGTTGACGGTGACGCCCAGGTGCGCGGATTCACGCGCCATGGCCTTGGTCAGGCCCAGCACGGCGGACTTGGCGGCGATGTACGAGGCGCTGGAACGGTAGCCGCCCAACTGCGCGGCGACCGAGGTGAAGGTGACGATGCGGCCATGCGCCAGCGGCGCGGCTTCGCGCCGGCGCAGGTAGGCGCGGCCGCACAGGAAGACGCCGCGCGCGTTGACGGCGAAGCTGCGTTCCCAGATGTCCAGGGTGGTGTCTTTGATGAGCGGGCGTTCGCCGTTGGCCTGGAACAGCAGCAGGCCGGCGGCGCTGACGAGGACGGCGATGGGGCCGTGGGTCTGTTCGATCTGGTCGAAGGCGGTCTCGACGGCGGTTTCGTCGCTGACGTCGAAGGCGTGGGCAGCGTGCGGGGCGCCCAGCTCATCGGCGACGCGGCGGGCCCGCTGGGCATCGACGTCGGACACGATGACGCGGTAGCCGGCGCGCGCCAGTTCCTGGCAGATGGTGGCGCCGATGCCGCCGCCGCCGCCGGTGACGAGCGCAAGACGCGGGGCCGGGCCCGCGGCCGGCGTGGATACATTGGACATGCTGTCTCCTGTTGCACGGGTCGCCTCGCCTTGGGGAGTGCGCCCGCCTGTCTGAATTTTTTGCGATTATGTATACATGGTGGGTGAGGAGGTATAGGGGGTTTCCCTTGGTTTCATGGAGATTGAGGCTGTCTCATAGGGGAGATCCCTATCAGCGTTTCGTAGGAGGCCGTCGTATGTATTCTTCATGTATACAATGAGGCCATGGATACGCTCTCTCAACACGTTACCGATACGCTGCGGGACTGGGTGCTGCACGGCAAGTTCAGCCCCGGCGCCCGCCTGGAGGAAATCCCGCTGGCCGAGAAGCTGGGGGTGTCGCGCACACCGGTGCGGGCGGCCCTGGCGACGCTGGGCAATGAGGGGTTGCTGGAACATCTGCCCAAGCGCGGCTATACGGTGCGGGCTTACGACATTGCCGAGATCGTGGCGGCGTACGAGGTGCGCGCGGCGCTGGAAGGGCTGGCCTGTCGGCAGGCGGCGCTACGCGGACTGTCGAACGATGCGGTGGCGGTGCTGAAGAATTGCCTGGATGAAGGGGATCGGATTCTGGGCAAGGGGGTGCTGCTGGCGGAAGACCATCTGCCTTATCAGCAGGTCAACATTACCTTGCACAACGGGATTCTGGAGGCGGCGGGGAATCCGTGGGTGAAGCGGTTCGCGACGCAGGCGCAGGCGATTCCTTATGCGTCGGATCGGATCATCCTGTGGGAGGACCATGGGATTATCTTGCGGTCGCATGATGATCATCACCGGATCGTGAACGCGATCATCGGGCGGGATGGGGCGCGGGCTGAGGATCTTATGCGGGAGCATGTTTATTACGCTGGGATCATTCTTAAGAATAATTATGAGAGGTTGGCGCAGGCTTATCGGGTTTAGGGGGGGGTCTGTTGGCGGTTGAGGGTTCTTAAGCCGCGCGTGACGGGGCAGGCGG
>NZ_AYMF01000021.1:0-89116 GCF_000633435.1 Achromobacter sp. DH1f
CCGGAGCCTTCGCTCCGGACTGCCCCTTCGTCATCTTCGTCCGCCTTCGGCTCCCTTCAGATTCCCTCGGGCGCATCGAGGTTGCCCGCCCCACACACGCCCTGCGCCCCGAGCTACATATCGGCGGTTTGAAGCGCTGCTGCGGTGGCCTAATGCGGCCAGACTGGCGGGGCCCGTCAGTTGGGGCCGCGCGGGCGGCCCCGCCTGACTTACGCGGTGGTTGGGCGTCGTCACGATGACGCTGCGCGCTGACCAAGACAACGCTCTTGCCAATGGTGGTGGCGAGCAAACGCCGCGACTCGTCTTTCTCTCTTCTCCACAAGCGCGCAGCGTCCCTGCCACACTTTCCACCGCCGCAATGCCAAACGTGGCCGCCCGCGCGGCCGCGGCTTGGCGGCCCTGTAGATTCCATGCCCTGACCACAGGTCTAGCAGTGCGACAAACCAAGACGCACGTAGCCCCTGGCGGTGGTGGCTTGCTGAGTGGGCAACCTCGATGCGCCCGAGGGAATCTGAAGGAGGGACCGAAGGTCCGGACGAAGATGACGAAGGGGACGTCCGGAGCGAAGGCTCCGGACCGCAATCGTGGGCGCCCACTCAGCAAGCCACCACCGCCAGGGGCGACCTACGAAGAGATAACGCCACGATTCACGATAACCAGCGACAAGCCATCACCGAGTAGGCCGCAACTTCAACGCCACCCAGATGCCCGCCAAGCACGCCACACCGAAGATCCAACCTGACAACGCACCCGCCATCACCCCCGACAGCAACGTCCCGACCGTGCAACCCAATGCTGTCATCCCGCCCCACCCCATCAAGACGCCACCCGTGAAGTTACGCGCCACCTCTCGCCAACCAGGCAACTTCGGCCGAAATGCGCCTGCCGCCAACGCGGATGCCCATGCACCGATGATCAGCGCCAATACGAATGCGCCGTTGTTCGATAGCAGGGCTTGTTTGACTGCCGTGGCGCAACCGGCGAAGGTATCCAGGCCTTCGAGCCGGGAAGGCAGCCAACCAGCGGCGGATGCTGTGGTGCGAGCCACACTGCCAAGTTCCGCTGTCACGCCCAACGGGGCGATGCGCAGGTAGGCGATCACGCCGATGAAGGCCACCAGCAGGCCGCCGATGGCGGGCGACCAGCGGTCTTCCAGCACGGTGCGCCAGAGTGGCACGGTGCCGCTTTGGGGCAAGGCCACATTGCCGGATTGGGCGTCCACCGACAGCGACACGGAGTCGTTAGACGTCGGTGGAATCCGTGCCGTCGTCACCTGCCCTGCGCGGCCCAGCCTGCTCAGCGCCAACGCCAACAGTGCCAGCGCCGCGCACTGCAACAGCGCCGTGCCGCCGTATCCCAGATGGCGGGGCAGCCAGATGACCGGCGCTTCCTGGATCATCGCCAGGTACAGCGTGTTCCAGGTCGCGAAACCCAGCATGAAGCCCACGGCTGCGCCCAGCAGCGCGAATGGTGATGCCAGTGCGCCCTCGCCCAGGCGATAGAAATGGGCGCTGATGCACGAGCCCGAGATTCGCATGCCGATGCCAAATGTGAAGGCGCCGGCGACCAGCGCCAGGTTGATCGGACCGATGTGAGCGCCGGGCGGCAGACGCTCGGGGCCTGGCACCGGCAGGAACGCGCCGAATACGGCGTGGTAGCCCAGCGTGCCGACCGCCAGCGCGATCAGTACCGCGTAGGCGCCGCGTGGGTCGCGGCGTTCGATGGCGTCGCGGGCGATGCAGTAAAAGCAGAAGCGCGAGCGTTGCAGGACGATGCCGAACGCTGCGCCCAGCAGAAGCGACAAGGACAGGTTGCGGCCGCCATCGGGCAGCGGTGCGAGGTGCCAGGCGGCAAGAAACACCGCCGCCAACAGCGTGGCGGCGGCCGTGTAGCGCAGGGCCGCATGGGCCGACGGCACGGCATCATGCTGCGCCGCCGTCTCCGGCGGCGCGGAGTATCCCGGAACGCTCACCTTACGTCTTGCCCCATACCGTGCCGGACGGATTGCTGATCGGCGAGCCGACGCTGTTGCCGTATTCCGTCCACGAGCCGTCGTAGTTGCGTACGTCGTAACCCAGCAGCTTGCGCAGCGCGAACCAGGAATGGCTGGAGCGTTCGCCGATGCGGCAGTAGGTGATGATGGGCTTCGTGCCATCCACCCCCACGGCCTGGTAGATGGCGCGCAGCTCGTCGGCGGACTTGAAGGTGCCGTCTTCGGCGACCAGCTTGCTCCAGGTCACGTTGACCGCGCCGGGCACGTGGCCGGCGCGTACCGCCAGTTCGGGCACGCCGTTGGGCGCGAAGATCTTGCCGTTGTATTCGTCGGCCGAGCGGATGTCCACCAACACGCCCTGCTTGTCCTTGCGGGCCACGGCCAGCACGTCCTGCAGGTGGGCGCGCAGCGCGGGGTTGGCGTCCTTGATGCGGACGTTGCCGGCGGCGTGGGTCTTGGCGCTGGTCGAGCGCGGGCGGCCTTCGGCTTCCCACTTCTTGCGGCCGCCGTCCAGGATCTTCACGTTGTCGATACCGTAGATGTCGAAGATCCAGGCGCCCCAGGCGGCGAACCAGTTGTTGTTGTCGCCGTACAGCACGGTGGTGGTGTCGGTGTTGATGCCGGTGCGTTCCAGCAGCCCCTGGAATTGCTTGGGCGGCGCGATGTCGCGGTTGACGGTGTCGACCAGGTCGGTGTGCCAGTTCACGTTGCTGGCGCCGGGGATGTGGCCGCGTTCGAACAGGCCGGGGTTGACGCTGACTTCGACCACGCGCACCTTGGGGTCGTTCAGGTTCTTTTCCAGCCACTCGGTGGTGACCAGGAACTTGGCGTGCTGCGCCGTGGCGGGAAACGCCAGCAGGCTGGCCAGCGCGGCGAAGGCGCCCGCCAGCAGTTTGGATAGGGACATCATGTTCTCCGGAAGCAGGCGCGAACAGGCCTGGGAATCCGGAGAATATGTGTTCAGCTTACAGTCAGGAACAACTTTGTAGGCATAACCTGATTACTGGGATGCGATCAGCCGGATGTCTGCGCTGCCGTCGCGTTCCAGTTGCGCCACCAGGCCCAGTTCCCAGTCCAGGTAGTCGCGAAAGCCCTGATCGCGGGCCGACAGGTCGTCGAACAGGTACGGGCTGATGCTTTGGTCGTCGTCGCCAGTCAGCACGCCGTCGGCGCCCTTGCCCAGCGCCAGGCCCTGGGCCTGCCAGGCGCGGGTGCCGCCCAGCAGGTAACGCACCGGCCGGCCGGTGCGCCAGGCCAGGTCGGCCGCGACCACGCTGGCCAGCACGCCGTCGGGCGACGTCAGCACGATGGCGCGCTGCGTGTCGGTCGGCAGGAATTCGTGCAGGCGGTCGGGTGCGGCGTAGCGGGCGCCGGGCACGTGGCCGCGTTCGTAGGCCAGGCGCGATTCGACGTCGAAGACGTCCACCTCGCCCGCATCGAGCGCGGCTTGCAGCGCCTGGGCGCGCAGGGCCGGCGCGTCGGGCCGGTGGCGCAGCACGCGGCGCGGTTCCGCGCCGCGTTCCAAGGCAGCCAGGGCCGGCGGCTGATACAGATAGACTTCGACTGCGCCCAGTTGCGCCAGCCAGGCGCCGGTGGTCTGCGCCCGCACGCCGTCCCAGTCCACCAGCACCACGCGCGCACGGCGCGTGGCCAGGTATTCGTCGGTGGCCTGCACCAGCTGGCCGCCGGGCGCCCAGCGCCAGCCCGGCAAGTGGCCCGTTTCATATTCTTCGCGCGTGCGCACGTCGAACTTGTACAGCGTGCGCGACGCCTGCTCGGCCTCGAAGGCTTGCAGCGTGGCCGCGTCGATGTAGCCGATGCCGGCGCGCTGCGCCACGTCGCGGGCCTGCTCGCGGGCGGCGGCGATGCTGTCGGCCGACGGTTCCGGCAACGCCGCCTGGCGGCCATAGGCCAGTTCGCGGCCGGACAGCAGCCATTCCATGGTGCCGTTGCGCAGCGAGGCCACGCGGTTGGGAATGCCGGCGTCGATCAGCGTCTGGGCGCCGACGATGCTGCGCGTGCGGCCGGCACAGTTCACCACCACGAAGGTCTTGGGGTCCGGCGCCAGTTCGCGGATGCGATACACCAGCTCGGCGCCCGGCAGGCTGTGCGAGAACGGCAGCGTGAAGTTGTGGAATTCCTCGGGCGTGCGGCTGTCGACCACCACGATGTCGTCGCCGCGGGCCACGCGCTCGTGCAGTTCATCGACGTCGATCCACGGGGTGTGCTTCTCGTGTTCGATGATTTCGCCGAACGCCTTGCTGGGCACGTTGGTGCCCGAGAACAGTTCGCGCCCTTCTTGTTCCCAGGCGTCGGTGCCGCCGGCCAGCACCGAGATGTCGGTCCAGCCCAGCCGCGTCAGCTTGGCGGCGGCCTGGTGCGCCAGGGTTTCGTCGTCGTCGACCAGCACGATGCGGGTGTCGCGGCGCGGCACCAGGCGGTCGGCCAGCACTTCCAGGCGCCACAGCGGCGCGGGCACGGCGTACAGCAGGTGGCGGCGGGCGTAGCGGCCGGCCTCGCGCACGTCCAGCACCGCGATTTCGGCCTCGCCGCGCAGCTCGGCCTGCAGGCCCGCCGCCGACAGGCGTGCGTGGTAGATGGCGGCCGGCGGCGAAAACGTGCGGTACGCGCCGCCCGTGGTGCTCTCGAACACCACGCGGCCGTGCAGGCGGTCCAGCGCCAGGCCGTAGAAATGCAGGTGTGCGCCGGGCGCGTCGTCGACCAGTTCGATGGTGTGCACGTCGTTCGGGCCCAGCACGATGGAATTGCCGGGGCCCACGTCTACGCGGCGCACGTGGGTCAGCACGTCACGGCCCCGCTCGGTGCCGGCGCTGCGGGCATAGACCTCGTTGCGTTCGTTGCCGGATACGCCGGCAATGATGGCCCAGGTGGTGTGGTCGTGCGGCGGCTGGGCCTTGCCCGCTTCGCCCAGCGACAGGTACAGCGCATAGCCGCCGTCCACGTCTTCGGCCAGCCGGTAGATCGACGTGGGGCGGCCCGGCACCACGGCAAAGGCGTCGGCGGGAAACAGTTCGCGGCGGCGGCCCAGGGCTTCGAGCAACGTGGCCACGCGGGCCAATTGGTCGAGGGTGGCCTGGCGCGGGTCCGGCGCCACGGCCTTGACCTGGGCGATGAAGTCGCGCACGGCCTGGGCGCGCGCGCTGTCTTGGGAAGTCGAGGTGGCGGCAGCGGCCGCGTGCAAAGAAGTGCTCATGGGATGGCCCGGAATTCCTAGGTTGAAGAACCGGACCAGCCTACGTCCGCGCCCCGGCGCGGACAACGTAGAAATGCGTCTATGGATATGCGGCCGATGCACGGCCTTGCCGTTCAGTCCTCGCCCTTGAGCGCCTGGTCCACCACCGCGCGCGTCAGCGTCGGCACGAACATCTCGATGAAATGGAACGCGTAGCCGCGCAGCCAGGCGCCGCGGCGGATCGCCAGCCGGGTCAGGTTGATCTCGAACAGGTGGCGCGCGTCGATGGCGCACAGGCGCGTATCGCGCTCGGCGTCCCAGGCCACGGCGGCCACGATGCCCACGCCCAGTTCCAATTCGACGTAGGTCTTGATCACGTCCGCGTCCATCGCGGTCATGACGATGTCCGGGGTGATGCCGGCGCGCGCAAAGGCTTCGTCGATGTGCGCCCGCCCCGTGTAGCCGCGCCCATAGGTGATGATGGGGTAACGCGACAGCTGCGACAGGCTGATGCCGCCCTCGTGCGCGCTGAGCGGATGGCCCTTGGGCACGATGATGCTGTGGCTCCAGCGGTAGCACGGCAGGTTCAGCAGGCCCGGATAATCGGCCACCGCCTCGGTCGCCACGCCGATGTCGGCCTCGCCTTCCAGCAGCATTTCCGAGACCTGCTTGGGCGAGCCCTGGTGCAGGTGCAGCACCACCTCCGGGTAGCGCTGGCGAAATTCCTTGATGACCGGCGGCAAGGCATAACGGGCTTGCGAATGCGTGGCGGCAATCGACAGCACGCCCGTGCGGCTGTCGGCGTATTCGGCGCCTGCGTGGCGGATGTTGTCGGCGCACTGCAGGATCTGCTCGACCAGCGGCAGGATCAGTTCGCCGGGCGGGGTCAGGCCGATCAGGCGCTTGCCCGAACGCACGAAGATGTCCACGCCCACTTCTTCTTCCAGTTCGCGGATCTGGCGGCTGACGCCGGGCTGCGAGGTATGCAGGCTTTCCGACACGTCGGTCAGATTGAAATCACGGCGCACCGTTTCGCGCACGGAACGCAATTGCTGGAAGTTCATGGATTCGCTGGGGCCTGAAGGTACCGGATTGAACCGGAAAACGCCTTGCCCGGCCCTAGCCGAGAAAGGCCAGTTGGTTGCCGGAGGGGTCTTTGACGTACATGACGCGCTGGCCGGCGTCAGGCAGCGAACAGACGGGGTGATAGCCCGCGTCGCGCAGGCGCAGCAGGATGTCGTCGTAGGCGCGGGTCTTGATGGCCAGGTAGTCGGGCTTGACCTCGCGGCTGACCTCGGCCACCGGCGACAGCGACAGGGTCGCATCGCCCAGGGCGAACAGCAGCTGGCCGCCCGGGGCGGGCACTTCGTCCAGCCCGATGGCGCCGCGGTAGAACTCGCGTACCGCGTCCAGCCGCCGCGCCACAAAGGAAAGCTGTACCGAACCGATGGATGAAATAGTAGACATGCCCTGCCGCCAACCGTGGAACAAGGCAAATTCTAGTACCCGGGGGTACAACCGGACAAAGAGGTTGTAATTGCTTCTACATAATCAGAAACCCTTAAGACACGGAGTCATTTGCATATGCGTCAGGCGCTGCGGCGCAGGCTCTCGCGCACCACGCCAAAGGCCCGGTCCAGGTCGCCCACCAGGTCCAGCGGATGCTCCAGGCCGATGTGCAGGCGCACCACTTCGCCCGACCCTTCCCAGAAGCTATGCTCGGCCAGGCGCTCGGGCGCGGCTTGCAGTGCCAGGCTTTCGTAGCCGCCCCACGAGGCGCCGATCGAGAAGTAGCGCAGCGCATCGATGAAGCGCGCCGCCGCGCCCGGCTGCCCTGCCGGGAATGCAAACGACACCAGGCCGCTGGCGCCGCTGAAATCGCGCTGCCACAACGCGTGGCCGGGGTCGCCCGGCAGCGCCGGGTAGAACACCCGCGCCACGTCGGCATGGCGCGACAGGTATTCGGCCACGCTCAGCGCGTTCTGGTGATGGCGCGCCAGGCGCACGTCCAGCGTGCGGATGCCGCGTAGCGTCAGGTAGGCATCGTCCGCGCCCACGGCCAGGCCCAGCGCGTCGTAGGTGGCGCCGATGCGCTGCGCGAGTTCAGCGCTGTCGACCGTCACCACGCCCATCATCACGTCCGAATGGCCGGCCAGATACTTGGTGGCCGCCTGGATGGAGATGTGCGCGCCCAGCGCCAGCGGCTGGTAGTACAGGCCGCCGCTCCAGGTGTTGTCGGTGGCCACCAGCACGCCATGGCGACGCGCGGTGGCGGCCAGGGCCGGCAGGTCCAGCACCTCGTACAGCAGCGAACTGGGCGATTCCAGGTACAGGAGGCGCGTGGTGGGACGAATCAGCGCGTCAAGATCGTCGCGGCCCGGCGAGAAATACTGCACCTCGATGCCATAGCGCTGCAGCAGCGCCTTGTCGACCCGCCGCAGCGGGGAATAGACGCTGTCCGACACCAGTGCGTGTTCGCCCGGCGCCAGCGTCGCCAGCAGCACCAGCACGATGGCCGACAGGCCCGACGGCGCCAGGATGCTGCGATAGCCGCCTTCCAGCGACGCCACCGCGGCCTCCAGGGCCTGGTGCGTATCCAGGCCATGGCGGCCATAGGTGGCGACACGCTCGCCGGCCGCGCGCTGGCTGTTCAGCGCCGCATGCGTGGCGGTGTCGGCAAAACGCACGGTGCTGGTGCGCACCACCGGCACGTTCACCGGCCCCGCGCCGCCGTTCAGGTCGGGGCTGCCGGCGTGCACCAGGCGGGTCTGCACGTGGGCTTGGTCCAGGCCGCTCATGCGCGCTGCTCCTGGCCGGGCTTCATCTGGGTAGCGTTGTAGTTCACGATCTCGCCGGTGGCCAGGTCGATGCCGATGCGGCCCGACAGGGTTTCCAGCGGCTGGCCATACAGGTGAAAGTGCAGCGTCGGCTCGTCGCCGGTCACGTGGATGCTGTGGATGTCGTCCGGCAGGAACGACACCGGCTGGCCCGGCTGCACCACCACTTCACGCACCTGTTCCAGCGTGGCGCGGCCGGCCTGCGAGCCATCGTCGCTGCGGCGATAGACGCGGTTCAGCTCCTGTCCCGACAGCGCCACGATGGCCGCCCAGGTCGTATGGTTATGCGGCAAGGTGGTCTTGCCGGGGTTGATCGAATTCAGGTAAAGCGCCGGTTCGCCCGCGCCGTCGTCCGGGTTCAAGCGATAGCGGGTGGACGCGCCCACGCCCTGCCCCGGCGCGGGCGGCGGAAAGTCGGTCGCGGGAAACAGCGCCCGCTGCTCGGCCAGCTGTTCCAGGCGTTCGGTCACGCGGGCCAGCAGGTCACGGGTCAGCGGCGCGGCGGCCAGCAGGCCGCGGATGTCGACCAGGGCATCCTGTACCTGGCGGCGGCGTTCTTGGGAAACGGAAGTCTCGGTGGTCATGGCGGTTCTCCGGAAGGTCGGAAAAAAGGTCACACTGCAAGACGCAGCGGATCAAAGGTCAGGTAGGCGTCGATCGGGTCTGGCTGCCCGCGCCGTGCGGGCGGCTCGGCCGACGTGCGCTGCAGGAACGCGCGGGTGCGTTCGCTGTCGGGATGGCTGAAGATGCGGGCCGGCGGGCCGTATTCCACGATGCGGCCGGCCTCGGTGAAGTACACGGTGTCGCTGACTTCCTGCGCAAAGCGCATTTCGTGCGTCACCAGCACGCAGGTCAGGCCGTCGTTGACCAGGTCGCGGATCACGGTCAGCACCTCGCCGACCATTTCCGGGTCCAGCGCCGAGGTCACCTCGTCGAACAGGATCAGCTCGGGGCGCAGCGCCAGCGCCCGGGCGATCGCCACGCGCTGCTGCTGGCCGCCCGACAGTTCGCCGGGATAGGCGTTTTCCTTGTGGTCCATGCGCACCTTGGCCAGCAGTTCGCGCGCCAGCGCCTGCGCCTGGGCGCGCGGCTGGCCATTGACCTTGATGGGCGAGATCACCAGGTTTTCCAGCACGCTCAGATGCGGGAACAGGTTGTATTGCTGGAACACGAAGCCGACCCGCTTGCGCAGCGCGATCAGTTCACCTTCGGATTTCAGGGCGTCCACCCGGACGCCGCCCACCTCGATTTCACCGCGTTGCGGGCGCAGCAGGCCGGTGATGCAGCGCAGGATGGTGGACTTGCCCGAGCCCGACGGGCCGATGATGGAAACGGCGTTGCCCGCCCGCACCTCGACGTCGATGCCCTTCAGCACCTCGGTCTGGCCAAAGGCCAGGTGCACGTCCCGCAGGCGGACCAGCGGGGTGTCGGCGGCGGCGCGCGCGCCGGTGTCAGTGGTGCGCATAGCGTCGCTCCAGATAGCGCGTCCAGCGCGAGATGGGATAGCAATAGGCGAAAAACAGCGCCAATAGCGTGAAATAGACCAGCACGGTGAAGTCGCTGCGCGCCACGGTGTTGCTGGCCACCGTGGCCGTGTCGACCAGGTCGTGCACCCCCACCAGCGAGGCCAGCGAGGTGCTCATGGTGATGCTGGCGTACAGGTTCATCCACGACGGCAGCATGCGCCGCACGCACTGGGGCAGCACGATCATGCGCAGCACCTGGGTGCGGCGAAACGCCAGCGACTGCGCCGCTTCCCATTGCGCCTCGGGAATCGACTGGATCGCGCCGCGAAAGATCTCGGCCACATTGGCGCTGGCCGGCAGGCCCAGCCCGATCACCACCTTGATCCAATCGGGAAACGGCAGGTTCCAGCGTCCCAGGTTCAGCTCGAACGGAAACACGTAGGTCGTGAAATACACCAGCACCAGGATCGGCGCGTTGCGAAACGCCAGCACATAGACCCGCGTCAGGCGCCGCAGCAGCACCGACGGCGACAAGGACAGCGCGCCGATCACCAGGCCCAGCGCGGTACCCAGCGCCATCGCCAGCACGCTGATCTGCACGTTCATGCCCAGCCCGCGCAGCAGCGCCGGCGACCATTGCCACAAAAAGCGCACCGCCGCGGGCGTGGTGTCCGTCAGCGCCCATCCGGCGCCCAGCGCAACCAGCGCCAGGAGCAGCACGAACCACGGATCGCGCAGCAGCGCGCCCGGCCCGAAACCGCCCGCGCGGCGGGACGCCTGCGCATTCAATGCCAGATCATTGGCCATAGCCGGGCATCCTCAAACGGGTTTCCAGCCAGCGTCCGCCCACGCTCACCAGCCAGGTCAAGAGGCCGAAATACAGCAGGATCAAGAGCAGCAGTTCCAGCACGTTGTCGCGGTGCGACCAGATCATGATCGACTCGTACGTCACATCGCCCACCGCGATGGCCGATGCAATCGCGGTCATCTTCACCAGGTCGACCAGGTTGTTGACCAGCGCCGGCAAGGCAAAGCGCAGCGCCAGCGGCAGCTGCACCTGCGCCAGGATCTGACGCCGCGAGAACGCCAGCGACCGCGCGGCCTCCAGCGTCACGGACGGCACGGCCTCGATCCCCGCGCGCAGGGCCTCGGCGTGGAATACGCCCTTGTGCAGCGCCACCACGATCACCACCCACATGAACGGCGTGATCGGACTGCCGCCGCCCAGCTTCTGCGTGATCAGCATGTTCAGCACCAGGAAGGCGCAGTACAGCTGCACCAGCGTGGGCGTGTTGCGGGTCAGTTCCACAAACGCCTGCAAGGGCCGCGCGAGCCAGCCCCGGCCACTGGTCAGCCCGGCGGCGATCAGCACGCCGAACGCGAGGCTGACGGGAATGGTCCAGAGGCACAGCTGCACCGTCACCAGCAGGCCATGGCCGAACGCGGCCAGTTCGCCGGGGTCCAGCACGAAGCTGTAGTTCAGGCCCAGGGGCTTGAAGAAATGCACCCAGGCCTGCAGCACCTGTTCGATCATGCAGCGGCCTCCAGCGCCTTGGCCGGCCGCAGCGCCGCGACCGCGCGGCCGATGCGCACCACCGCTTCCTGCAGCTTGGCATCCGACGCCGCGAACGACAGCCGCAGATACGGCGACAGGCCATAGGCCGCGCCGCGCACCACCGCCACGCCTTCGGCGTCGAGCAGCCAGTCGACTACATCGCCGTCATCGGCGATGACGTGGCCATCCGGCCGCGCCAGGCCGATCAGCCCGGCCACGCCGATCCACGCAAAGAACGAGCCTTGTGGCGCGGCCACGCGCAGCCCCGGCACGGCGCCCAGGCCGTCCACCACCACGCGGGCGCGGCGCGCATAGGCTTGCCGCGCGGTCTCGACGAAATCGTCCGCCACGCCCTGCAAGGCGGCCAGCGCCGCGGCCTGGCCCAGCGAACTGGGGCCGGACGACACCTGCGACTGCACCGCTTCCAGCACGCCGATCAGCGCCGCCGGGCCCACGCCCCAGCCAATGCGCCAGCCGGTCATGGCGTAGGCCTTGGACACGCCGTTGACCGCCAGCGTGCGGCCGGCCAGGTCGGGCGCCGCGCGCAACAGATGCGTCGGCGGCTCGCCAAACCAGATTTCCTCGTACATCTCGTCCCACAGCACCAGCACCGACGGATGTTCGCGCAGCACGGCGGCCAGCGCCGCCAGCTCGTCGCGGCTATAGACGGCGCCCGACGGATTGCCGGGCGAATTCAGGATCAGCCACTTGGTGCGCGGCGTCAGCGCCTGGCGCAGGCCGTCGGGGGTGAGCTTGAAGCCATCGGCCTGGGCGGTGGGCGCCAGCACCGGCGTGCCGCCGTTGACCCGCACCGAATCCAGGAAGGTCGGCCAGTACGGCGTCGGCACGACCACTTCGTCGCCTTCGTCCAGCGTGGCAGCCAGGGCCAGGTAGATCACCTGCTTGCCGCCATTGGAAATGATGACGTTGCCGGCCTGCACGTCCACGCCGTGGCGCTGGCGGTAGTCGTCGGCCACCGCGCGGCGCAGCGCCGCGGTGCCGGCGGTGGGCGTGTATTTGGTCTGGCCCTGGGCCAGCGCCGCCGCGGCGGCGTCCTTGATGGCCTGGGGCGTATCGAAATCAGGCTCGCCCGACGTCAGCACGACAATCGAGCGGCCCTCGGCCGCCAGCCGCGCGGCGCGTGCGCCGGCAGCCGCGATAGGCGACAGCTCCACGCCGCGGGCACGGCGCGAGAACACGCCGGGAAACAGGGGTTCAGTCATGACAGGACCTTTGCGGGATTCATCAGGTTCAGGGGGTCTAGCACGCACGCAGCGCGGCCAGCAATGGGGCGTGCGCCGTCATGGCTTGGCCTGCGCCTCGGGCGGCGCGCTGTCGAACTTGCCGGCCTGGGCGTCGGCCTGGGCCTGTTTCAGGTAGTCGGCGGGCACGCCGAATTTCTCGGCCTCTCGCACCAGCAAGCCCGACTTATGCCAATCGCGGATCACGCCGTCGACGAAGGCGCGCGTGTCCGCTTCGTTGCGGCGCGTCCAGATCACCGTCGGCGACGGAATCAGCTGGTCGGACGTGGCCAACTCGAAGCCGTCCCATTCCTTGCCATTGGGGCCGTGCAGCGTCTCGTATAGCGCCGGCTGGATGTGCACCGACGCATCGCAGCTGCCGCCCTTGAGGGCCAGGAGCGATTCCGGAATGTTGCGCAGGCCCTTCACCACCGCGCCGTAGGTATCCTGCAGCGGCTTGGCGAAATTGCTGCCTTGCGACACGCAGGCCACCTTGCCCTTCAGGTCTTCCCAGCGCTTGATGCCGCTGCGCTTGGACACCATCGCCGCGCCGCCCACCAGGTTGTAGGGCGTGGGCGCATAGCTCAGGATCTCGCTGCGTTCCTGGGTCCACTGGATGTTGGCGATCAGCAGGTCCACCTTGCCCGCTTGCAGGAACTGCACCCGGGTTGCCGCGGTCACGGGCACCGTTTCCAGCGCCACGCCCAGGCGCTGGGCGATGTCGCGGCCCAGTTCGGTCTGAAAGCCCCCGACTTTTCCGGTGGCCGGGTCCAGTACGCCGAACGGCGGGCTGGCGCCGTCCACGCCCACCACCAGTTTGCCGCGCTGCTTGACGCGATCCAGCGTCGCGTCGGCATGCGCCGCCGTCGTCGCCAGGGCCGCCAGCGCCAAGGCGGCGGCCCACTTCATTGCTTGCTTGGTCATCGTCTTATCCAACACGTGCTTGCCATTCACCGGGCTCAGCTGCCCTGCTTGTACTTGTCATGCAGTTCTTGCAGCAGCGGCTGCGCCGGCTCGATGTCCAGGCGCTTTTCGGTGGCGATCAGCCAGCCCGTGCGGTGCCAGCCCTGGATCACCTTGTCGACCGCGGCGATGGTGTCGGCCTCGCCCTTGCGGGTCCAGACCACCGAGTTCGCCGGCAACACCTCGCTACCGATGGGCGCGTGGTAGGCCGCCCATTCGGGGTTGCTGCGCAACAAGGGGTGGATCAGCGTCGAATCGTGCACCGCCGCCACGCACTGGCCGCCGCGCAGCGCCAGCAGCGAGTCCGACGAGCTCTTGTAGCCCTTGACCACCGCGCCGTAGTCGGCCTGCAAGGGACGCGCGAAGCTGCTGCCCTGCGACACGCAGACGGGTTTGCCGCGCAGGTCTTCCCACTTGGTGATGCCGCTGTCGCGACGCGTGGCGGCCGCGCCGCCCACCCGGAAGAACGGCGTGGGCGCGTAGCCCAGGATCTCGGCGCGTTCGGGGTTCAGTTCCATCGACGCGATCAGCAGGTCGACCTTGCCCGAGATCAGGAACTGCGTGCGGGTGGCGGTCTGCACCTGCACCAGTTCGGCCTTCACACCCAGGCCCTTGGCCAGTTCGCGCGCCAGGTCCGGGTTCCAGCCCACCAGTTCCTGCGTCTTCGGGTCGATCGAGCCGAACACGCCGCCATTGGCCAGCACGCCGATGGTGACGGTGCCGCGTTCCTTGATCTTGTCCAGCGTGGCATCCGCGTGGGCGGCGGTGGCGCCGGCCGCCAGGGCCAGGGCGACGGCCGTGCGCAGGAACAGGCCGGGGGTATTGCGAGTTTTCATGTTGTCGTGCCGTATGCATTGAACGGAGTTCTATGCTGCGTGGCCGCGGCGCTCAACACAAAGAAGACTTTCAGATATGGATATGAAACCGCTGGCGCGCCCGGGGCGTGCCCCGGAGCGTGCTGCCGAACTTCGCGCCCGCCCCTCGCTCAGTCGAGCTTGACGTCGGCCGTCGCGATCACGCGGCGGTAGGTCGCGATATCGTCGCGCACCGTCTGGTCGACCGCCTCGGGCGTGCTCGCCGCAATCGAAAACCCCAGGTTTTCCAGCAAGGCGGCCGTCTCCGGCTCACGCAGCACCGCCACCACATCGCGATGAATGCGATCGACCAGCGGCTTGGGCGTGGACGCCGGCACCACGAAACCCTGCCAGCTTTCCACCGCGTAATCCGCCAGGCCCGATTCCTGGATGGTCGGCACCTCTGGCAACGCCTTGGACCGGTACGGCGTGGTGACCGCCAGCGCCACCAGCTTGCCCGACCGCACGTTCTCGGTGGCGGCGGCCAGCGTGATCAGCATCGCATCCACGTGCCCGCCCAGCACGTCCAGCATGGCCGGGCCGCCCCCCGGATAGGGAATCTGGTTGGTCCTGGCGCCGATGCGTTCGTTCAGCAGTTCCACCGCCAGGTGTTGCAGGCTGCCGTTGCCACCGGGCAACGCCAGCGAAATCTCGCCGGGCCGCTGGCGCACCAGCGCCACGAATTCCTTGAAGGTCGCAACGCCCAGCCCTGGCCGAACAACCAGCAGTTGCGGGTTGATGACGGCTTTGGTCACGCCTTGCAGATCACGCACGGGGTCGTAGTGCTGCTTGCCGGGCTGCAGCGCATTCAGCGACAGGGCGTCGCCCCCCAGCAGCAGCGTGTAGCCGTCGCCGCGTGCGTGGGCCACGGCCGCATTGCCGATCGCGCTGCTGGCGCCCGGCTGGTTCTCGACCACCACGCTTTGGCCCCACTTCTCGCTGAGCTTCTGCGCCACGGTGCGCGCCAGCTTGTCGGCGCTGCCGCCCGCGGCAATCGGCACGATCAGCTTGACCGGCCGGGTCGGATAACGGTTGGCGTCGTCACCGACCGCGGGCGCCGCGCCCGTCATGTTGCTCAATAGCCCCGCGCCCACGACCACGCCTGCCGCCAGGCCCAGCGCGGCCTTGAGAACGGATCTACGTTGACTGCCCATCGAAAGACTCCTGGATTTCTTGGTGAAAACCAGGATAGGGGCGCGCCAGGCGGCCACCAAATACCGATAGGCAATGTGGAAATACCGCGCCGTTGCGGCGGGTGCGGCGCGCGGTGGATGCCCTACGCCAGAAACGCCAGCATGCGTCGCGCCAGCTCGCGCGGCTGCTCTTCGGGCAGATAGTGGCCGCAGTCCGCCAGCACCCCGCCTTGCAGGTTGCGCGCCAGCGGCTGCAAGGCCTGGTACAGGTCGGGCGCGCTGCCCTGGTCGCCGCCCAGCGCCAGCACCGGCAGCGTCAGCGGCGTCTCGCGCAGCGCCCGGTTCTGGATGGCGTCCTGGTGCGCCGCGCGGTAATAGCCCAGCATGCCGCGCAGGCCGCCCAGCGTCTGGTACACGCGTTCGTATTCGTCGATGTCCTCGCGGCTGAACACGCCCGGCTTGTTCGCCGTCTTGCGGCTGAAGAACCATTCGATCAGCACCCGCTCGCGCCCGGCCAAGAGCGCTTCGGGCAGGTCGGGCACCGTGTTGAACAGAAAGTGCCAGCTCTTCCAGTTGTCCGGCCCCAGCTCGATGGCTGGCTTGAGCGTCACGCCCGGAATGTTCGCGTCCAGCAACACCAGACGCTCGACCTCGTGCGCATGGCGCGCCGCGTACGGGTAGGCGATCCACGCGCCGATGTCGTGGCCGGCCAGCGCATAGCGCGTCAGGCCCAGCGTATGGAACAAGGCCCGCAGGCGCTCGCCCGCCGTGTGGGTGTCGTAGCCGTCCAGCGGCTTGTCCGAATCGCCCTGGCCCGGCAGGTCCACCGCGTACAGACGGAAATGCGGCGCCAGCAGCGGCATCACGCGGCGCCAGGCGTACCAGCTCTGCGGAAAGCCCGCCAGCAGGATCAGCGCCGGCCCCGCCCCGCCTTCCACCACGTGGTAGCCCAGGCCGTCCACCCGCACGCGGCGATGCCGAAACGGCACGCCATCCAGCGCGAACACATCGGCGTCATTGAACGTATCCATCTCTGTCACCTCGCTCAATGCAGCGCGCCGCCGCCGGCCTTGATGTCGGCCGTTACCGCCAGCGTCGTCGCCGCCATGATCTTGACCGCTTCGATCAGCGTGTCCAGCGCCAGGCTGGGCTGGCCGGGATGGTGCGCCGCCATTTCCGGCAAATAAGGCACGTGCACGAAGCCGCCGCGCAGCGCCGGTTGCTCGGTGGCGATATAGTGCGCCAGGCCGTAGAAAATCGTGTTGCAGTTGTAGGTGCCCGCCGTCGACGACACCGACGCCGGCACGCCCGCGGCCCGCAGGTCGCGCACGATGGCCTTGATGGGCAAGGTCGAGAAATACGCCGCCGGGCCGCCTTCGACCACCGGCTCGTCGATCGGCTGGCGCCCTTCGTTGTCGGGAATGCGCGCGTCCACCACGTTGATCGCCACGCGTTCGATCGACACGTCGCTGCGGCCGCCGGCCTGGCCCAGGCAGATGACCACGTCCGGCCGGGTCTCGGCAATGGCCTGGCGCAGCACGCCCACCACTTTGCCGATCACGCACGGCAGCTGCCGCGCCACCAGCGTGGCGCCGGCCACCTGAGCGCCGTCCAGCCGCCGCACGGCCTCCCACGAGGGGTTCAGCGTTTCGCCGTCAAAGGGTTCGATTCCGGTAATCAATACAGTGGGCATTGCCGCATCCTTGCGTCTGAGTTCTGACGGCCATCGTAGGCGCGCGGATAGAATTGTTGAAATCGATAATTGATATTCGTACTATTGATTGTATGAATCTATCTGCCGT
The DNA here is from genome assembly GCF_000633435.1 of Achromobacter sp. DH1f. Lineage (NCBI taxonomy): Bacteria > Pseudomonadati > Pseudomonadota > Betaproteobacteria > Burkholderiales > Alcaligenaceae > Achromobacter > Achromobacter sp. DH1f. The sequence goes on from NZ_AYMF01000021.1 coordinate 17,038, forward strand.
CGACCTGAACCTGCTGGTCGCCTTCGAAGCCCTCTACGACACCCGCAACGTCACGCTGGCCGGCCAGCGCATCAACCGTGCGCAGCCGTCGGTCAGCAGCGCGCTGGGGCGCCTGCGCCTGCTGTTCCAGGACGAACTGTTCCTGCGCACCGCCGACGGCATGCAGCCCACGCCCAAGGCCACGGCGCTGATGCCCGCGGTGACGGCCGCGCTGGATCACATCCGCGCCGCCCTGGCGCAGGGCGCGGGCTTCGAGCCGCGCACGGCATCCGGGCGGCGCTTCACCCTGGCCGCCAGCGACTACGCCGACGTCGTCATCGTTCCCCACATCGTCGCCGCCCTGCGGCACGAAGCGCCGGGCATCGACCTGCGCGTGGCGCGGCTGGACCGCGCCGCCCTCTACGAACAGCTGGACAACGGCACGGTGGATCTCGCCATCGGCGGCCATCTGGCGCCGCCCAAGCGCATGCTGCAGGAAACGCTCTACACGGAAGATTTCGTCTGCATCGCCGACAGGCGCCACCCCGCCTTGCGCAGCTGCAAGCTGGACCTGGCGCGTTACCTGGCCCTGCCCCACGCGCTCTTCACGCCCAGCGACGACGGCTCGGCCCGCGGCGTGGTCGACGCCAGCCTGGCCCGGCTGGGCCACCGCCGCCGGGTGGCCTGCACCTTTGCCCACATCGTCGCCCTGCCCCACGCCGTGCAGGGCACCGACCTGATCGCCACGCTGGCGCGGCGCGCCGCCCAGCGGCTGGCAGGCGACGGCCTGACCCTGCGGCCGTTGCCGCCCGAGGTGGACCCGGGCCCGTTCAACATCGACATGGTATGCAGCCGGCGCGCGCCGGGGGATGCAGCACTGGGGTGGTTGCAGGGGGTGGTTCGGCAGGCGGCCGCACGGCTGAACGAATAAAATCCGGACCCAGTTTCCTGGATCCGGCTTCATCTGTCCGGCTACGCTTGTGCGGTCAGCGCCTCAATTGGGCTTTTCCTCGAAGCCCGCATACCCGTCGATGTATGCCCGGCCCGAGCAACGCACCATCGCCACGCAGTTCGGCGCGCCGGTCTTGCTGCTGCAGACGTCGCGGGCCGCATTGCGCGCCGCCTTGGGATCGGGGTTCTGCGCCGTGAAGCCGGTGCCGCGGCCCTTGCTGCCCTTGGCCCAGGCCAGGCCCACGCAGGTATCCGTGTAGGTCAGCACCTTGGTGCAACCCTCGCAGTCTTCCCACTCCAGCAGCTTGCTGATGGCGTCCTTTTCGTTGGGATAGCCATCGGCATACGACAGGCCGCCGCTGTTCGATTCGGCAATCGCGCCCCAGTACTCGCGGTCGTTCAGCTTGGCCGACAGCGCTTCGAGCTGGGCGGGCGTGGCGGTCTTGGGGGCTTGCAGGTCTTGCGTGCTGTAGCCCGGGCCCACGCACAGCGGCATCGTGGCCAGGCGGCACTTGCCGTCCGGGCTGCCGGCCGTGCAGCGGCGCATCGCCTTCTTGGCCGCCAGTTCGGGCGACACGCTGTTGCCGGGAAACAGGTCGTTCGACGTGAGGTTGCGCGCATACACCATGCAGCTGTCCGAGAACCAGCTCAGCGACTTGCAGTCTTTGCCACCGGCACGGCGGCATTCGGCCACCCCGGCCGCTTCCGCTTCCTTGCCCGTGTCTTCGGGCAGCGCCCAGTAGATCTTGGCGTGCTTGCCATCCGTGGCGATGCCGCCATACAGCGTGTCTGCATGCGCGGCCGGGGCAAATACCCCCGCCATCAACGCAAGCGCGGCAATGGCCGAGCGAATCATCGGAACAAATCGGGCAAGCATCATCGTCGTTATCCGGATCGAGTGGATTTGGCGGCCACGATCTTAACAAGCGGGTTACGCCTTCCGTCCCCCTTGCAAACCGCCCCCAGGCATATTGAGTAACAAATTTCACAGCAATCTGAAAGAAGCTGACCCCGATTTCCGGTAAAAATGGCGGACTTTTCTTAAGCAGGCAGTCAGCCTGCGGCCATCCTCCCGGCTTTACAGCGCTGACGGCCGCGCGCTGGCTTGTCACGAAGAGAAACAAACACATTGCGCGCCCTGGCTCCGGCCAACCGCCGCGCCCGTCCGACCGCAACGGAGCATCGCCCGCACACCATGACGTCGCCCCTGAATGCCTTTCCCCGCCGGCCGCTTCGCTTTGCCGCTGGCCTGATCGCCGCCGCCAGCCTGGCCGGCTGCGCCCCGATGCCCACCGGGGGCAGTTCGTCCCTGCCGTCGCTGGGCAAGGTCTTCAGCGAAGGCCTGTCGTTCTCGCCCAGCGTCAACGTGGCTCGCAACATGGAAGGCCGTTCGATCAACGACGCCATCGCCGCCCTGGGTGAACCGTCCAAAAAACGCGCCGTCGGCAACACGATGGAATTGGAATGGTCCGACTACCAGACCGCGCCCTACCAGGAATGGGTGGTCACCGGCACCAGCCAGCAGGTGGTGGGCATGATTCCCGCCAGCAACACCACGGCCGCCACGCCGGTTTTCCAGCAAAGCAGCACCGGCTATATGCAGAACCGCTCGCGCGTCTATGAATGCAAGGTGCTGATGCGCATGAAAGACAGCGTCATTGTCGGTTCCACCGTCGATGGCAACGTCTGCCCGGAATTCATTGCGGCGCTGCGCAAATGGGCCGGCGAAAACGAAGCGCGCAATTATGTCGTGAAATGAGCGCGCAGGCATGCCCGGCAATAACCGCGGAACCGGCGTAATTCATGCGCTTGCGTCCGCGGTATTCAGTTTCTGGAAAGCAATCTTTTTGTCGACATTATTTCCCCGCCAAAGATAATCGCGGGGGTGGTAAATAATCAATCGCGCGGCCCATTAATTTTCCGCCGCGCCTGCCGTTAGTCATTCTGAATATCCCCGGCACGATCACTGGGCAGCTGTTGCCCGCCTGGATTACCGCAGACATGACTACGATTTCCTCTTCACTGCCCCCGCTCGTCATCGCGCCGCAAGCGCCGGCGAGCGGCGTGTCCCGCGTTACCAACGTCAACCGCAGCTCCGAGCCGCCCGCGTCCACTTCGGTCACGCTGGGACAGCAATCGACCGGCGTGCTGACCTATTCGCCCAACACGCTTTCCGCCAACCCGGTGCAGGAACCCGACGCCCTGTCGTCGCTGATGTCGGACAACGTCCGCTCGTCGTCCCTGACCGGTCAGTTCAAGGGCCTGGCCGCCGCGCTGCTGTCGCGCTTCCAGACCGAGGGCGGCAACTTCTCGCAATCGGTCCCCGCGACTCGCTCGGCCGCGGCCGTGGACGGCGTGGATGGCCCCCAGGCCCAAGCCCAGGCGGATAACTCGGTGGCCCTGCGCATCACCACCGCCAGCGGCGCCAAGGTCAACATTACGCTCGACAGCAATGCAAAGGGCCTGGCCGTGCAGATCGACGTGGGCGACGCCAAGCTCACCGAGGCCGAGCGCAATGCCATCGCCGGCTTGTCCAAATCGTTCCAGGACGCCGTTGACGGCCTGGCGTCGGTGCCGCCCAAGCTGGCTCTCGGCGCGTTGTCCAAGATCGATACCAACGTCCTGTCGTCGGTGTCGCTGGAAGCCACCGTCGGCGTCGAAGGCCCGGACCAGGTCAGCTTCAAGTTTCAGGCCGACGCAGGCCAGCGCGCGCTGACCGTCAAGACCCTGGCCGGTTCCGCCCAGATCAACGTGGACGTCAGCCAGCCCGCCCAGTTCGGCAGCGCCCAGCAGCAATCCGCGGCCATCGACAGCTACCTCACCAAATTCGACAGCGCCCAGAAGCGCGGCGAAGGCGATGCCGCGTTGATGTCGTACTTCAAGCAAGGCTTCTCGGACCTGCACCGCAGCTATGGCGCCTGGTCGCCCCAGGGCGCCACCAACCGCCTGGGCCCACCGGCTGAAGTCCACCGCACCATGCTGTCCGGCCTGGCCGACTTCTCCGCCTCGGTCAACCAGGCGCTGGTCGCGTCCAATCCGGCTCAGCCGCGCGAACTGGACACGTTCTCGTACCAGACCTCGCAGAACACCCGCAGCAGCGGCCGCCCGCAGTTCGACCTGGCCATCACGCAACAGCAGCAGTCGTCGCTGAGCGCCAGCTTCCATCGCGCGCTGTCACTGGACCAGAAGTTGAACCTGACCTCGGACCCGGATTCGCAGAACTACGCTTTCTACCAGATCCGCGACAACTACGAGAACCAGACCGACATCGGCTACGAAGACGGCAAACTGGCCAAGGCCTCGTTCACCGAGACCAGCACGCTGTCCACCACGGTCTCCAAGTTCGTCAAGGGCAAGCTGGTCGACCAAAGCGCGATTCCGTCCACCCAGACCCGCTCGCGCGACCTGATGGAGCTGCTGCGCGCCGCGGACCTGGATGCTCCGCTCAAGGACACCACGACCCCGCGCGACCAGGTCGAAGCCGCCTTGATCCGCAAGCAGGAAGACCTGGCCCAGGCCGTGGCCCGCGCCCGCGGTTAATCCCCGCTTCCCGCGCAACGGCAAAGGCGCCCCGAGGGGCGCCTTTGTCTTGTCCGCTTTTATCCGCGCACGGCTACGCGCCTTCGGGCAGCTTCGCAATCACCTTGATCTCGAAGTCAAAGCCGTACAGCCACGTCACGCCCACCGCGGTCAGCGTCGGGTGCGGCGCCTGGCCCCAGTAGTCCGGCACGACTTGCCAGATGGTCTCGAACCTGGACGCCGGGTCCACCATGAACACGGTCACGTCGACCACGTCTTCAAACGTGGCGCCCGCCGCCTTCAAGATGGCGTTCAGGTTGTCGAACGCGAGGCGCACCTGGGCCTGCAGGTCCGGCTCGGGCGAGCCGTCTTCGCGGCTGCCCACCTGGCCCGACACGAACAGAAAACCGTTGGACCGGATGGCCGGCGAATACCGGTTGCGGTCATACAGCGCCTGACGCCCTGCCGGAAAAACCACATCACGAGTTGTCATTCAATTGCTCCCAGGGGCATCCGCCCGCATTGATCATGCAGGCACTTTACGGACCCCTTGCCGCGCGATAAACGCGCAACCCTGCCCATCACTGTTTGTAAAATGCAAACAATCCCTCAGACCCCGGAGTGGCAATGGACCGTTTCGATGCCATGCAGGCATTTGCCCGCGTCGTGGAAACCGGCAGCTTCACCAAAGCGGCCGACACCCTGCACATGAGCAAGACCAGCGTCACGCAGCTGGTGCAGCAGCTGGAAGCGCGCTTGCGCGTGCGCCTGTTGAACCGCACGACCCGCAAGGTCAATGTCACCGCTGACGGCGCGGTGTACTACGAACGCGTGCTGCGCCTCCTGGCCGACATGGACGACGCCGAAACCAGCCTGTCCAGCGCGGCCGCGGTACCACGCGGCCGGCTGCGGGTCGACGTGCCCAGCCCGCTCGCCCGCATGATTCTGGCGCCCGCCCTGCCCGCCTTCCATGCCCGCTACCCCGACATCCAGCTGGACATGGGCGTCAGCGACCGAATGGTGGACATCATCGGCGAGAACGTCGATTGCGTCGTGCGCGGCGGCGAGCTCACCGACCAGTCGCTGATCGCGCGCCGCGTCGGCGACCTGCAGCTGCGCGTGTACGCGGCGCCCAGCTATTTGCAGCACGCCGGCAAGCCGGTGCATCCGGCCGACCTGGAAGATTCCCATCACCGCATCGTCGGCTTTCTGTGGTCGCGCACCGGCAAGCCCCTGCCCTACGCCATGCGCCGCGGCGACGAAAGCGTGCACGCCCAGGGCCGCTACATCGTGGCCATGGACGACGGCAACGCCTACCTGGCAGCCGGCCTGGCCGGCATGGGCATATTGTGGCTGCCCGACTACATGGCCCTGGAACACTCAGCCCGAGGCGAATTGGTACCCGTGTTCGAAGACTGGAAGCTGGACCCCATGCCCCTGTACATCGCCTATCCGCCCAACCGGCATGTCAGTGCCAAGCTGCGGGTGTTCATCGAGTGGGTGGCGGAATTGATGGCGGAACATGCGCCGCTGATGCGGCCCGGCGGCTAGCCGAACCACGGCACGGTGTCGATGCGGGCGGTGACATCCCCCGCCCCCGCCGGCTGGATGACCAGTTCCGCAGCCGGGTTCTGGTCATCTTCGACCGACGCCGCAAACTGCCGCAGCGTGACCCGATATACCCCAGGCCCTATGGGGAGTTGCAGTTGTTCGTCGCGGGTGGGCAGTTCATCGTCGAACTGCGCGGCCATGGTCAGCTGCGAGTAGTCGGTCAGCCAGAGCCCGCCTTCGCCCACGCGCACCAGACCGGACACCGTGCGCCAGGCCGCCCCCGGCGAGGCCGCATCCGCGATGCGCAAAGACGCATCGGCCAGATCCGGCCCGGGAAACGCCGCAAACAGCGTCTGCGCATTGATCTGCCGCACAAAGCGTTCGAGCACCTGGGCAAGGGTCCAGTCTTCGTGCACGTACCCCCGATACGTATCGGGGCAGACCAGCGCGACGAAGCCGTCTTCGTCGACATGGGCGTGCAATTCGAACGGGGTAAGGCTCATGGCGGGGTTTCCTGTGCGAGAGGCCGTGCAGCAATGGCGAACAACGAGTATCCGCCAAACGCCGGCAACGGGACAAGCTCGTATCGACCGCAGTTTCTTCAATCACTTGCGCCGGCCCGGCACCAACGACGCGGCATCTTCACCGTCGACCGGGCGCCGATGGCGATCGCATCCGCACGAGCGTCAGCGGAATTTGAAACATCGACAAACGTTGTGTTTATCAATCCTGCGATGCCCGCGCCTGAATTTGGTTAGCATTCACCCGCAAAAATGCAAAAGAAAACCCCCTCGGCGCCATGCATTCAAACCGACGGCCGAATGAATCCGCACTCCTTCACCAAGGCCCCCATGACCCACATCGACCGCCTGCGCCTGCCCGACGACGACCCCACGTTCGGCGGCAACCGCATTTTCGACCTGTTCCAGTATTCGCCTGCCGTCACGGCCAACGGCATGGTGTTCATTGCCGGACAGATCGGCCTGCGCGCCGACGGCACGATCCCCGAATCGGCCGCGGAACAGGCCGACCTGGCGTTCCAGCGCATTCAGGCCATCCTGGCGCACCTGAGCCTGGACTTCACCGATCTCGTCGAGCTGGTGACCTATCACGTGGACGTAGGCGCGCAGCTGGCCGACTTTCGCGCCGTGAAGGAAAAGTACATCCGTTCAGATTTTCCGGCCTGGACGATCCTGGGCGTCGCGGCCCTGGCCCGGCCTGAACTGGTGATCGAAATCAAGGCGATTGCGGTCACCCGACCTGCCGACCCCCGCAAAAAGGACTGAATCCCATGCCGTTGACTTCCCTGCTAGCCCGCGCCTGCCTGCTCGCCGTGTTCGCCCACGCGGCGGCGTCAGCCCATCCGACGGGTCAACCGGAACAGGAGTCCGCAGAAGCGTCCTGGGACCAAAAGATGGACCAGCGCCGCGCCGGCATCGACGCCCTGCTGGGCAAGGCGCGGCAGGACGGCATGGCGCTGCTGGTGATTCCCACCCTGAACCTCGATGCCCAAGGCAAACGCGATTTCCACGACCCGGCCACGCGGATGCGGTTCATGCAGCAAAGCAGCACCATGATGCATTGGAATCACAAGGCCGACGACGGCTACGCGATCTCGGTCGGCCATGCCGAGCACAAGGCCGACATTCCCGACCTGGGGCCGCTGTTCCAGACCCCGCGCGGCAAGCTGACGTACCAGGTGATTCCGGTCTGGCCGGGCGAATACCGCTTGAATCGCATTGCCTACCACCAGATGGACGCCACCCCGCCCAAGGCCGTCAGAAGCATTCCGGTGGCCGACATGCTGGCCAAGGTCGGCATCGCCGAACTCACTCCCACCACCGACCGGGACTTCAAGAAAACCGCCCCCTGGTCCAACTCGGCCGAACAAGGGGACGACGGCCTGGGCCAGGGTTGCGGCCTGGTGCTGCGCCTGGGCGGCGGCTGCGACGAACTGGCCCGCGTGTTCCGCTGGGACGCAAGCGCCCGGATCGCGCTGCAACAACGCCAGGCCGAGGCCGTCCAGGTGCCGGGGGTCGACGTGCTGCTCAGCTTCTCGCCCATCGCCGACATCACCCTGCACAAGGGCGAAGCCGTGCTGACCGATGGCTTCGTGCTGCTGGACGACCAGCCCGTGCTGGCCAAGAACCTGTGCGAAACATCGCTGGATTTCGTGCGCTGCGCGGTGCAGTCGATCACCGTACAACGCCTGCCCGCCAGCCTGGAAGATTTTCGCCAGGCGCCGGGCGCCGACACCTTCAACCTGCCCCAGACGCATGCCGCCCTGCGCGACCTGGTCTACCGCGCGCCGACCGTGCACGCCAAGCCGGTGGCGGGCGGGTCAGCCAATCTGCTGCGGGCGCAGTGACACCGCGCGCCTGAACGCGGGCGCCGCTTAGCGGCGCCCGCCGTCCCGCAGCACCGTGTCACCGGTACGTGGATTCGTCAGCGTGACATTTTCCAGGGCCTTGATGCGCCACTCGCTGCCTAGCCGCGTCAGGACGGCCAGAATCAGCGTATCGACCGAGTGCGCGCCGGCCGGATGGGCAGCGCCCGCAGCCAGGCGGCTCCAGAAATGCATGACCACCGCGTCCTGGCCGATGGGAACCACGTCGATCAGTTCGTTCTCCAGCGTGGAATCGCGATAGATCGTGGCGTGGATGGGCGCATGCAGCTCGATGATCTCATCGACGCCGCGCACGTAGTGGCCAAACCGGTTCACAAAGGTCGCATCGGCCTGGAACAGCGCGCCGAACGCCTGCATATCGTGGCGATTCCACGCGGCCTGGAAGGCGTGGGGGATGTCTTCGGGTTGTTTCAACGGGGTCATGGGCGTCGCTCCGGCAGATGCCAACCTTTTATCGCAGTTGGCGACCTGCCGGCAAACCCGCGCCACGCCTCCGCGCCTTACTTGTCCAACCCCGCCATCAACACATACTTCACCTCGACGTATTCCTCGATGCCGTAATAGCTGCCCTCGCGCCCATAGCCGGAATGCTTCACCCCGCCAAAGGGCACCGAGGCCGTTCCGACCGAGCCGGAATTGAGCATCACCATGCCCGACTCGATGTTGCGTGACAGCCGGAAGGCCCTGGCCAGGTCGCGGGTGTACGCATAGGCTACCAGGCCATATTCCGACGCATTGGCGCGCTGCACGACCTCGTCTTCGGTGTGAAAGCGGTAGATCGGGAACACCGGCCCGAAGATTTCGGTGTGGGCGATGCGCATGTTGTCGTCCAGGCCGGCCAGCACCGTGGGCGAATAGAACAAGCCGCCCTTGGCATGCGGTTCGCCGCCCAGCACCACCTGCGCCCCGGCGGCCCTGGCGTCGTCGACCAGCGCGGCGACCTTGTCGATGCCGGCCTGGTTGATCATCGGCCCCACCACGAAGTCTTCCTGCAAGCCCTGGTCGACCCCGATGCGCGCGACTTTCTCGGCCACCGCGGCCACGAAACGGTCGTGGATGGCATCCTGCACGTAGACGCGGTTCGGCGAGATGCAGACCTGCCCCGAATTGCGCAGCTTGGCCGCGACCAGGGCGGTCGCGGCGTCTTCCAGGCTGGCGTCATCGAAGACGATGAACGGCGCATTGCCGCCCAGTTCCAGCGTCATTTTCTTCAGGTCCCGGGCGCAGGCCGCGGCCAGCAGCTTGCCGACGGCGGTGGATCCGGTGAACGAAAGCTTGCGGATGCGCGGGTCGCCCGTGAACTGCTCGCCGATTTCCTTGGGGTTGCCGGTCACCATCTCGAACACGCCGTCGGGAATGCCGGCGCGGCGGGCGTATTCCAGCATTTTGTAGGCCGTCAGCGGCGTCAGTTCGGACGGCTTGATGATCATGGTGCAGCCGGCCGCCAGGGCCGTCGCGATCTTGCGCGCGATCATCATGAACGGGAAATTCCACGGCGTGATGGCGGCGGTGGGCCCGGCCGGTTCCTTCACGACCAGCACCTGGGCATTGTCGGCATGGGACGGGATGGTGTCGCCATACACCCGCTTGGCCTCTTCGGCATACCACTCGATGAAGCCCAGGCCGTAGTCGATTTCGCCCAGGGCCTCGACCCGGCATTTGCCGTTTTCCTTGACCAGGAGGTCGGCAAACGCCGCCCTGTCGGCGCGGATCAGTTCAAACCAGCGGCGTAGGAGGTCGCCGCGTTCACGGGCCAGCTTGCGCGACCAGGCGGGAAACGCAGCGCAGGTGCGGTCGATGGCGGCCTTGACCTGGGCTGCATTCAGGTCGGGCGCGGTGCCGACCAGGGAGCCATCTGCGGGATTCAATACGTCGATCATGAGGTTTACGTCCTATCGGGGTGAAAAAGCATGGATGGAATGATAGGATTACCAATATCAATAATCGATGGCCTATGTTCTCGTTTTATTGCCTAAAACTATTGGTTTGAATATTTTTACCTGACACCCAAGCCCACGCGCGGTGCGCCCCCGATGCCCGACCATCCCACTCCCGATTTCGCAGCCCTTCCGGCCCAACGCCAGCGCATGGCCACCCTGCTGCAAGCCCTGGCGCCCCAGGAGGGCTACAACCTGACCGTGCTGCCGGACGTGCGTTTCCTGCGCTCGAACCGCCCCTTGAGCTCGGTGCCGGTGCTGTACGACCCGGGCATCGTCATCGTGTGCCAGGGCCGCAAGCGCGGCTACTTCGGCGGGCAGACCTATGTCTACGACGAGCGGCAATGCCTGGTCGTGTCCGTGCCGGTGCCCTTCACGATGGAAACCGACGCCAGCCCGACGGAGCCGCTGCTGGCCATCTACATGCACCTGGATTTCAAGCTGGCCGCCGACCTGATGCTGCAGATCGATCAGGCCGGCGGCTTCAAGGCGGCCGAACCCAAGGGCATGCTGTCCAGCCCCATGGACGGCCCGCTCAGCGCCTCGGTGCTGCGCTTTCTGGAAGCCATGGGATCGCCGATGCAGGCGCAGATCCTGGGCCCGTCGCTGGTGCGCGAAATCTATTTCCACATTCTCACGAGCGACCAGGGGCCGTCGATGCGCGCGGCGTTGACGATGCAGGGGCAGTTCGGCAAGGTGGTGCGGGCGCTGCGCCGCATCCACGCCTCGTTCAAGGAGGCGCTGGGCGTGGACCAACTGGCCCGCGAGGCGGGCATGAGCGTGCCCGCCTTCCATGTGCACTTCAAGGCCGTCACCGGCACGTCGCCGATGCAGTACCTGAAGTCCACCCGGCTGCATCAGGCCAGGCTGCTGATGGTGCGCAACGCCATCACCGCGGCCGCCGCCAGCGCCGATGTCGGCTACGACAGCCCGTCGCAGTTCAGCCGCGAATTCAAGCGCCTGTTCGGGCGCAGCCCCGTAGAAGAGATCAAGCGCATGCGCGCCGAATTCGCCGTGCCGCCGGCATTTGCGGCCTCGGCGTACGTGTCATCGCACTGACGGCGAACATGACAATCCGTTGACAGTTTTATCGTGCTGCCGATAAATCCCTGCAAGCTGGCGTTCAGGCCGCGTCACTACAATCAGGAGGTTCCAGGTCGTTGATTTCCGCAGGAAAATCCCCCTGGCTGCCGCGCTGAAATAGTTGTTCACGCCAGCTTGCAGCTTGATGGGAACTCTGCCCGGCCTGCACTGATCCATACTGATTCCTGCCGCTTTTCGATTCGTATTTCATGCCGTCTTCCCAGCAGTCGCCGAATCAGCCTCACCCAGGCGGGATTCGCATCGAAGTCCCCGATTCACGCCAGGCCGCCGCCGCGCTGGACGCCGCAGAGCAGTTCCTGTCCGCGCTGGGCCTGCGTGCCGCCTCCCACTGCGATCTCTTGACCGGCCCCGTGCCGGGCGTGCACGCCGCGGTGAACGCGGGATTCGCCGCCACCTACCTGCCCGACCACGACACCACCGGCATCGCCCGCGCGCTTAGCCTGCGTACCGACGCCAATGCGGCGGACCTGGACCGCGAGATCGTGCTGACCATGCTGGCCAGCCCCGTCGCCTTCACCTTCCCCACCGTGGCGGAATGGGAATCGGCCGTGCGCATCCGCCGTTACATCGTGCAGGCCGCCAGCAAGACGGCGCTGGCCTTCGACACCGAACATGCCGAGCGGCCCGACGACTACTTCACCTATGACGAAGCGCGCGGTTTCACGGTGCTGCCGGGGCGCTCGCTGATCGACGGCCTGCGCAAGGCGACGCAGCCCGAGGCCTCGGGCCAGCTGTATTCGTTCTCATGCTACCGGGCGACGGAATACGTCACCGTGCTGGGCATTGCGCAGGAACTGCACAGCGCCAACCCCGACCTGGCGCGGCGCCTGCAACGCCAATGGGAAACCCGCGCCGTCATGTCCGGCAGTTTCCACGAAACCTTCCTGCACGAATACGGCTCGCTGGCCGAACCCCTGCCGCAACGCTTCTACGTGCCGGGCGACCGCCTCTGGTTCCGCAATCCCGACGCCGAATCGTCGGACGTCGAAGGCTACGAGGGGTCCTGGGTGTTCTACCTGGGCGGCGGCCAGTTCAACAATTTCTGGGAACGCGGCGTGCCCTATACGCTGACGTCCAAGTGCGTCGAGATCTTCCATTGGCGCGACGGCCTGCGCACGGACGCGGCTGGCAAGCGCTACATGGACGAAGACGTCGTCAAGGCCCGCGTGCATGACACGCTGGCCGACCCCGAGGCCACCGCCGCGATCCTGGCGCGCATGATGCGCATCCGCGATCCGCAGGGCGTCTACGACCAGGGCGGCTGCATCGACGCCACCCGCGAACGCGTGCGCTGGGTGCGGCCGGGCCATAGCGACATTGCGCTGCCGGACTTTCCAGGATCGGCGCGGCCGCTATCCATCGCGGCCTGACCGGATGGGCATGACATGACCGCAGCGTGATCCGCTGCGGTCATTTTTCATTGTCGACCGCCAGAGCGCCGTGCCGGCAGGCGGACCCGTCACTTGACGCGCCGCTTATCACGCAACATCATATGTTATATGATATGCGCCTGCCGTCATGGCCTACGCGCCCCATCTCCGGAGTCCCCATGTCCTTTTCCAATACCCCCGGCGCCTCGGAAGACTACGCCGAACGCGTCGCCCGCCACGTGCCCGGCCTGCGTGACCTGCACCGCATGGTGGGCTTGCTGATGGCGGAACACGTGCCCCACGACGGCCGCATCCTCGTGCTGGGCGCCGGCGGCGGGCTGGAATTGAAAGCCCTGGCCGAGACAAGGCCGGGCTGGCGGCTGGATGGCGTGGACCCGTCGCCCGAGATGTTGCGCCAGGCAACTGATACGCTGGGCGCCCTGGCACCGCGCGCCACCCTGCACCAAGGCTATATCGACGACGCCCCCGACGGGCCGTTCGACGGCGCCACCTGCCTCTTGACGCTGCATTTCCTGCCACACGAAGAGCGGCTGAGAACCGTGCGGGAAGTGGCCCGGCGGCTCAAGCCCGGCGCCCCCTTCATCGTGGCCCATCACAGCTTTCCGCTGGACCGGCAGGACGCCTGGCTGGCCCGCAACGCGGCCTTCGTGGTGGCTGCGGGCGTGCCTGCCGTGCAAGCGCAGAACAGCATCAAGACGATGAAGGAAAAACTGCCGGTGCTGGACCCCGCCGCCGACGAAGCGGTGCTGCGTGAGGCGGGGTTTGAAGAGATCGAACTGTTCTACGCGGCGTTCACGTTCAAGGGGTGGACCTGCCGCAAGAAAGATCGATAGCCGCGCAACGCAGCCCCGTCATGCCGCAATGCTCCAGATCGCCGCACCGCCTTACCGACGGTAATCCACCGCAGGCAAGGCAACGGGCTTCGGATTGCGCGCTACCCATTGCACCGCCAATTCGCACAGCAGTACGGGCTCACCCGATTTTTGCTTGATCGCTTTGGCGGTGACGGCGGCCGCGTCCAGCCGTTCGGCAGGCAACGAGGTGCCCGAGCCCAGATGCCCCAGCAGCGCATCGACCATGCGACGAAAGTCTGCGTCCCAGTTCACGCCGCCGTTGCCGTCGAGTTCGTTGGCGATGCGGCCCGACAGGCGGATCACTTCGCCCTGCACGGTGGCGGCGGGTCCGTTTGAAGGAACCAGCAACTCCCATAGCGCTTCGTGCTGGTCTTGCCAGGCGCCTGCCTTGACGACGATGGGCGAACGGCCGTCGTGCATGGCGCGCCGCGGGACCGGGGCCACGGCGAACAGGCGGTACAGCTGATCGAGCGCGGCGCTGTACTCGTCCACCGAATCACGATTGAAGCCGGCGCGATGGAATTCGAACTGCGTGCCGATCCGCGTGATGAATGCTTCCATGCGCGGCGTCTGGCGTGCGCCGGCCGCCAGCATGATGGGCGCCACCTTGGCGATGCCGACAATGCCGGTGTTGCTGCAGCGCTGCAGCGCCCATTCCAGCGGCGTGAGGCCGTCGGCCGTCAGCGCGTCAGGGTTGGCGCCCTGCTGCAACAACAGGCGAACGTTGTCCGCATGGCCGACGCCGCAGGCTTTGTGCAGCGCCGTGCCACGCCCCCCTTCGCCGCTGTGAACATCGGCGCCCAGGTCCAGCAGGATGTCCAACCGGCCCTGCCAATGCCCGGCGCGCGACTGCAAGGGCGTGTCGCCATAGCTATCCGCCGCGGAAACATCCGCGCCCTGCTCCACCAGCCAGCGGCAGAGTTCGTCGGGAAATTCATTGAACGCCAAGGCGGTCTGCTTGGAATACCCGCCGCGGGCATCCACGCTGCACGCCGCGAATACCGCCTTCAAGGCATCGACATCGCCTTCAGCCAGCAAATCATCAAAGTTCTTGGGCAGCAGTTTCTTCAGTTTCATGGCGTGGTCGGCGTGGCAGCGGGGCGGCTTGATCGAGGCAGGGAGTCAGACCTTGGCCAGAAACGCGTCCGCGTCGCCGGCTTCGCACTTCCATTCAGCAAACACGCCCACCAGGTTGCAGTCGACGCAGCGGCAGCCGATGTAGTACCAGCGCACGTCGTTGCTGTCGGCATAGAGCGCCACGCCGGACATCAATTCGAAGGTGTCTTCGTCGCACACGCAGACATGGCCGCCCAGGTCGGCCTCGTCGGCGAATTCGGCGCTGTCTCCCATGAAATGGACGACCCCGCACTCGGCGCAGGTGCGCTGGGCGACGCCGGCTTCTTCGTCGGATTCCAGGTTGAACGTGCGGTTGCCGCAGGTGCACACCGATTGCGCGTAGCGGGTGGCGGGATATTCATCGTGGCTGAACTTGGCGATCTCGGTCTGGATGTCTTCGGGCGAGGTGCCATACCAGTAGTCGCCTTTTTTCTTCAGTGTCATAGCGTTCCAGAAAAAAATGATGGATCCCAGGATCCGATGTGAGAAATGGCCTGACCGTTCCTAGCGCTTGCCGAAATCCTTCTGCTTGAAATCGGTTTCGCCACGGTAGCCGTACATCTGCGAGACCTTCTGGAAATCGTCGGGTGAAAAGCCCGTCCAGGAATAGTTGCGGATGTTGCGTTGGGTTTGGGTATCGCGCACGTAGAACGACAGGGACGCCTTTTTCTCGGGCAGGTTCATGGCCTTGTGCAGCGACGGCACGAATTCGTATTGCGCGGTGGGGTAGGTTTTCTTCACGCCCAGCAAGGTGCTGACCGAGATTTCGGCATCGCTGAAGGCGTAGCGATTCACGAACACATAGTCCTTGCGTATGATCAGAAAGGCAATCAGGCCCAGCACGATGGTGGCGACGTAGAACGTCGGGGTATTGATGTGGCGGTCAACCGTGTAGCGATAGGCGTAGTTGAAGACCAGCGACAGCAGGCCGACGGCGATGACCAGCTGCCCCAATTGCGAAAACAGCCACTTGGGTTTGTTCTGGATAGTGACGATCATCATTACCTCTCTCGGGCATTTCGGTGATGGTGGCCGGAAGACTTGCCGGAAAATGGGTTTGCCGGCATTCAGCCCGGCCGTAGTGTGCCCCAACGCCGCTTGCGATGGATCGTCAAAAAACGGTTTGTTACCCCTTGGCCAAGGCCTCGGCCAGGGCCAGGGCATGTGCCAGGAAGGGTGATCTATCGTCCTTGCGGTAGCTGGCGATGACCGGCGAAACAAACGCGTCGGCGTCGATGCGCACATGGGCCACGTCGCGCCGCTGCAGGCGTTCGACCGACGCCGGCACCACGGTCACGCCCAGCCCGGCAGCCACCAGGCCGATGGCGGTCTGCAATTCGTTGGCCTCTTGCACCACCTGCGGAGCATGGCCGGCGGCGCGGAACAGGCCCAGCACATGGTCGGCAAAGTTGGGCCGCGGGCGGGCCGGGTACAGCACGAAGGGCTCCTGGGCCAGGCGGTCGACCGAGACGCTGGCACTGCCGGCCAGCGCGTGGTGCAGCGGCACGGCGGCCATCAAGGGTTCGGTCATCAGCACGCGCCGTTCAATCGCCGGGTCGTCCAGCAGGATGCGGCCGATGCCCAGGTCGATGCGGCCAGCCTTCAGGGCTTCCAGCTGCGGCTGCGTGGTCATCTCGGCCAGGCCGACTTCCACCAGCGGGTCAGCGCTGCGCAGTTGGCGAATCAGTTCGGGCACGAAGCCATACAGGGTGGACGGCACGAAGCCGATGCCGAACCAGCGGCGCTGGGTCTGGCCCAGCCGGCGGGTGCCTTCCAGCACTTCGTCCAGCCGCGCGGTCAACAGGCGCGATTGTTCGAGCAGGAAGCGGCCGGCCTCGGTCAGGCGCAGGGCCCGGGTGGTGCGTTCGAACAGCGCCACGCCCAGCTCTTCCTCGAACTGGCGGATCTGGCGGCTGAGCGGGGGCTGGGCCATGTGCAGCCTTTCGGCGGCGCGGGTGAAGCTGCCCTCTTCCGCCACCGCCTGGAAGTACCGAAGTTGCCTGAGCTGCATGGCTTATTCAGACCTTAAAGGTATCAATAGAGACCGATATAGTCTTGGACTTTGCCTCTGCGCGCAAGCGATACTGCGGCCTATTGTTCAAACTGGCTGTAAAAAGTATGAATCCGGTAAGCATAGTCTCGGTCGAAGCGGTCTTGGTGGACCTGCCGACCATCCGCGCCCACCAACTGGCCATGGCGGTGATGCAGCGACAGACGCTGGTGATCGTGCGGCTGCGCTGCAGCGACGGCATCGAGGGCATCGGCGAAGCCACCACCATCGGCGGCCTGTCGTACGGCGAGGAAAGCCCGGAAGGCATGAAGCTGGCGATCGATACCTATCTGGCGCCTGCCCTGGCAGGCCTGGACGCGGCCAACATCCACGGCGCGATGCGGCGCCTGGAAACGGTGGCGCGCGGCAACCGCTTTGCCAAGTCGGCGCTGGAAAGCGCCCTGCTGGACGCCCAGGGCAAGCGCCTGGGCGTGCCGGTGTCGACGCTGCTGGGCGGTGCCGTACGCACCCGCCTGCCGGTGCTGTGGACGCTGGCCAGCGGCGATACCGCGCGCGACATCGAAGAAGCCGAATCGCTGCTTGCCAGCCGCCGCCACAATACGTTCAAGCTGAAGGTCGGACGCCGTGCGGTGGCCGACGACGTGGCACACGTGTCGCGCATCAAGCAGGCGCTGGGCGACCGCGCCCGCGTCACGGTGGACGTGAACCAGGCCTGGAACGAGGCCGACGCCGCCGGCGCGATCGCGCGCCTGGAAGCGGCCGGTGTGGACCTGATCGAGCAGCCGATTCCGCGCGCCAACCTGGCCGGCATGGCCCGGCTGGCCGCACGCTTCGTGGTGCCGATCATGGCCGACGAAGCCCTCAACGGCCCCGAAGACGCGCTGGACATCGCGCGACTGGGCGCGGCCGACGTGCTGGCGCTGAAGATCGCCAAATCGGGCGGCATCTATGAAATGCTGCGCACCGCCGCGGTGGGCGACGCAGCCGGCATGTCGCTGTATGGCGGCACGATGCTGGAAGGCTCGGTAGGGTCGATCGCTTCGGCCCACGGCTTTGCCTGCCTGCCGCGCCTGTCGTGGGGCACCGAGCTGTTCGGGCCGCTGCTGCTCAAGGACGACATCGTCGCCAACCCGCCGCGCTACACGGATTTCGAGATGGAGATTCCCAGCGGCCCCGGCCTGGGGCTCGAACTGGACGAAGACAAACTGACTTTCTACCGCAGGGGCAACTGACCGCCCCCTGCCCGATCACCCCCGCGCGCACGGCCTGCCGGCCGATGCGCCGGCAACAATAATTCAAGCACCACGGAGACAGCATGCCAATTCGCCACGCCTTCAAACACCTTGCCCGGGCCTGCATGGGCCTGGCCCTGCTGGGCGCCGCCAGCGGCGCCTATGCCGACGGCTACCCGGACCGCCCGGTCAAGTGGATCGTGCCGTTCCCGCCGGGCGGCGCCATGGACAGCATCGCCCGCACGCTGGGCGAATCGATGGGCAAGCAGCTCAATACCTCGTTCATCGTCGAGAACCGCGCAGGCGCGGGCGGCAACATCGGCGCGGCCAGCGTGGCGCGGTCCAAGCCGGACGGCTACACGATCCTGATCGTGGCCAACGGCATGGCCGTGAACCCGGCGCTGTACGCCGACCTGAACTACGACCCGATCAAGGATTTCGCACCGATCTCGCTGCTGGCGGTGGTGCCGAACGTGCTGGTCACCAACCCCGCACGCAATGACGTCAAGAGCGTGGACGACGTGATCGCCAAGGCGAAGGCGCAGCCCAACCACTACACCTTTGCCTCGGCGGGCGTGGGCACGTCGATTCACCTGGCGGGCGAACTGTTCGTGTCGATGGCCAAGATCGACATGCTGCACGTGCCGTACAAGGGCAGCGGCCCGGCCATCGCCGACCTGCTGGGCGGCCAGGTCGACTACATGTTCGACAGCATCACGTCGGCCAAGCCGCACATCGAAGCCGGCAAGCTGCGCGCGCTGGCCGTGACCACCAGCAAGCGTTCGGCCGCCCTGCCCAACGTGCCCACGGTGGCCGAAAGCGGCCTGCCCGGCTACGAACTGATGCCCTGGTTCGCCGCCTTTGCCCCCGCTGGCACGCCGCCGGAAGTGGTGGCCAAGCTGAACGCCGCCATGCGCCAGGCGCTGAACGAGCCCAAGGTGAAGGCCACGCTGGATTCGATCGGCGCGGAATCCATCGGCGGCTCGCCCGACGAACTGCGCGACCACCTGGCCAAGGAAACGGCGCAGTGGAAGGTGCTGGTCAAGGAACGCAACATCAAGATCAATTGAGCCGCTTGTGGGCTTGAGCGGTGGCCTTCGGGCTGCCGCAGATGCGCCGGCCGGGCATTGCCCGGGCCGGCGCTGTCGCATTGGGCGCGGGCGCCGTGTGCCAGGACGCCGCGCCCGCGTCGACGTGCGGCGCGGCGATACCGTGCCGGCCGCTAGGCCGGCGCCGTGGCATCCAGCAGATGATCGACGATGACCAGGATCTGATCGGCCGCCTGGGCGATGTGGCGTTCCAAGGCGGCCTCGGCCTTGTCGGCCTGGCCTTGGCGGCTGAGCGCGATGAGTTCGGAATGTTCGTCGTGGGCCTGCTGGCGGATGGGCGCATTGACGATCTGGAAGCGGAAATAGCGCTCGGATTTTTCATGCAGCGCGCGCACCATCGCCAGGGCGGCGGGCCGCTGCGCGGCGCGGTACAGAAGTTCATGCAGTTGCCAGTTCAGCCGGCCCCACTGCTCGGGTTCGGCGCTGTCCATCTGCGTCACCACCTGCGCGGCGCGGTCCAGATCGCCGACGTCGTGCTGCTGCACGGCCAGGCGGAACAGCCAGGGTTCCAGCCGTAGCCGGATATCGAAGAATTCCTGCACTTCGGCGCGCGACAGCATCGACACATAGGCGCCGCGGTGCGCAATCATGTCGACCAGCCCTTCGGCGCTGAGCTGGCGGATGGCTTCGCGCACCGGCAGGCGGCTCACCCCCAGTTCATCGGCCAGCAGTTCCTGGCGCAGCGCGGAGCCGGGCGGAATCGCCCCCGACAGGATCCGGTCGCGCAGTTCGTCGACCACCAGATCGACAGCGGTCTTGCGCACGAGGCGGCCAGCCGGGCCGGACGAGGAAGAAAGGGAAGCAGCGGTGGAATTCCGGGTCACGTGATACCTGATGCATGAAGCCGCCCGGCAGGCGCCGCGCGGCAAGAGAGGCTGGCAGGAAGTCTGCCGCGGCCACCATGCCCAGGAAAACCCCGAGAGACAGCGGGTGCCGGCAGCCCGTTTAATGCGAAGTATATTGGATCCATGATCCAGTTGAAACCGACGGCCCCGGCCGTCGGGTAGCACAGGCCAAGCGCCTGTTTTTTCTAGGCTTTTTATTTTGGATCCAATATCCAATCATAACGATCCGACGGGAGCGGCCCGCCGGACCTCGCAACAGGAGCAGCAGCATGAGCATTCAATGGCAAGGCGTATTCCCCGCCGTCACCACCAAGTTGAAACCCGATTTCTCGTTGGATCTGGACGCCATCCGCCAGGGCCTGGAACGGCTGATCGCCAACGGCGTGGGCGGTGTGGTGATGATGGGCATGGTGGGCGAAAACGCCCAGTTGTCCCCCGATGAAAAGCTGGCGGTGCTGCGCACGGCGGTCGAGACGGTGCGTGGCCGCGTGCCGGTGGTGTCGGGCGTGGCCGAGACCGGCACCGCCCGCGCGGCGGCCTTCACCCAGGAAGCGGCCCGGATCGGCGTGGACGGCCTCATGGTGTTTCCCGGGCTGACGTACAAGTCGGACGACCGCGAGACGATCGCGTTCTACCGCAGCGTGGCGCAGGCCAGCCCGCTACCGATCCTGCTGTACAACAATCCGCGCGGCTACGGTGTGGACCTGACGCCGGACGTAGTAGCCGAGCTGCTGCAGGAACCCACCATTGTCGCCATCAAGGAAGAGTCGTACGACACGACCCGCGTCACTGACCTGATCACGCGTTTTGGCGACCGCCTGGCGGTGGTCTGCGGGGTCGACGACCTGGTGCTGGAGAGCGCCGCGCTGGGCGTCACGGCCTGGGTGTCCGGCATGGCCAACGCGGTGCCCAAGGCGTCGGTGGACCTGCTGCGACTGGCGGCCGAAGGCGATTTCGTGCGCGCCCGCAAGCTGTATGCCGCGCTGACGCCGCTGTTCCACCTGGATACGGTGGTCAAGCTGGTGCAGCACATCAAGCTGGCCGAGCACCTGATCACCGGCAGCGCCGAAACCGTCAAGCCACCGCGCCTGGACCTGGCCGGCGCCGAGCGTGAACGCACCCTTGCCATCACCCGCCAGACCCTGGCGGACCTGGCTGCCCTGGGCTACTGATACTGGAACCGCCATGACACCCTTACGCCTGCCCGCGCTGGCCTTCAGCGCCCTGACCTGCCTGTCCGCCCTGGCGCCCGCGGCCGCCGCCGACTACCCGACCCGTTCGATGGAACTGGTGGTGGCCTACCAGCCCGGCGGCGGCAGCGACAACACGGCGCGCGCCATCGCCGAGGCCGTGCGCCCGCCCTTGCTGGCGCAGCCCACGGTCGTGATCAACAAGCCCGGCGCCAGCGGCTCGATCGGCTGGGCGTATGTCGCCAATGCGCAGCCCGACGGCTACAAGCTGGTGTTGATGACGCCCGAAATGCTGGTGGTGCCGCTGATGGGCATCGGCAAGACCACGGTGAATGATTTCCAGCCCATCGCCCGCTTCACCGACGACCCGTCGTCGGTGACCGTGCGCGCCGATGCGCCCTGGAAGACGGTGGAGGAATTCCTGGAATACGCCCGGAAGAACCCTGAGCGCGTGGCGGTATCCAATGCGGGCATCGGCACGGTGCCGCACATGGCCGCGGCCGCGTTGGGCGAACAGACCGGCGTGAAGTTCGTGCATGTGCCCTACCAGGGCTCGGCGCCGGCCATCATGGGCCTGCTGTCCGGCGACGTGCAGGCCACCACCGTGGCCTACGCCGAGCTGCAGCAGCACGTGGACACCGGCAAGCTGCGCACGCTGGCGGTCATGGCCCCCAAGCGGCTGGACACCCTGCCCGACGTGCCGACCATGAAGGAACGTGGCGCCGACCTGCAGTTCAGCGTGTGGCGCGGCATCGGCCTGCCGAAGGCGGCGCCTGCCGACGTCGCCGAGAAATGGCGCGCCGCCGCCCGCCAGGTGGCGCAATCGAAGGACTTCCAGGCCTTGATGCGCAAGCAGAACCTGACGCCGTCATACGCTGACCAACCGCAGTTTGCCGCGGACGTGGCCCGGCAAGAGCAGGCGTTCAATGCGCTGGTGCCGAAGCTGAATCTGAAGCCTTGAAGGCGTGCCGGATAGCGCCCCGGCTCAAGGCCGGGGTTGAAAATTCCTTCACGCATTCAAGCCAGAAGATTCAAGCAGACGCCGCGCCGCATTCAATTCTTTCTGGAGCAATTCGGCATCTGGCAACACGGTGCGGTAGTTGGCCGCCATGACTTGGGTCGGCAGGCCATCCAGGGCATAGCGCGCCAGGGCGTGCCCTTTGTCGGCGCAGAGAATCAAGCCCACTGGCGGATTCTCGTCCGCGTAAGTCCAGTGCGCCTTGGCATAGTTGCAGTACATATGCATCTGCCCCACATCGGCATGTGTCAGGCCGCCCAGCTTGAGATCGACGATGACCAGACAGCGCAATGCGCGGTGAAAGAACAGCAAGTCCACCCGATACCAGGTCTGATCGATGCGCAGGCGGCGTTGCCGCCCGACGAAGGTGAACCCTTCGCCCAGTTCGAGCAGGAAGTCCTGCAGACGCAGGATCAGAGCTTCTTCCAGGTCGGATTCTGAATATTCGTCCTTGAGATCCAGGAATTCCAGTACGTAGGGATCTTTGATGGCGTCGCCAGGCGTGACCGCATCTTCGGGCTTGGCCATGGCGCCCTTGGCGAGCATGCTGGATTTGTCTTTCGACAACGCCGTCCGCTCGTAGAACTGGCTGCCGATCTGCCGATCAAGCTGGCGTACGCTCCAGCCTCCGCGGAGGGCTTCTGCTTCGTAGAATTGGCGCGCGTGGGCATCCTGGACTGACAAGAGACGCACATAGGCCGACCACGGCAGCACGAAAGCTTGCGCCAGGTCGGACAAGCAAGAAATCCCGGACGGCGTCTGGGAATTCCCGACGGCGATGTCCTTTCCCAATTTCCCAGACAGTGTCTGGGAAATCTCCGCAAGCGGATAGGAAAGAAAAAAGCGCCGCATGTTCTCCAGGTTATTGACACCGAACCCCCGCCCGAATCGCGCGCTCAAATCGGCAGACAGCCGCTCGATCAGCTGTTCGCCATAGCCGGCCCGCCGCTGGCCCTTTTGCTCGGCCTCGACAATGCGGCGGCCGATTTCCCAGTAGCTGGTGGTCATGACGGCATTGACACTGCGCGCCGCCGCCTGGCGCGCCGTATCCAGCAGCACCACGATACCGTCGTGGATATCGGCATAACCCGGGGGAATGGCGGCGAGCTCACCCGCCGCTGTAGACGCCTTGCTGACCATGCTGTGACCGTCCTGAATGAAATGCCATCATCAACCTGGTCAACAGATTACGTCTGGCCTGAACCGCCGTCATCGGTGAATCGGTCTGCTTCGTCGACGTCTACAGCACTCAGGCGGTTCAGCCCTCCCTCTTCTACTCCACCGTCGCCCCCGATTTCTTCACCACCTCCGCCCAGCGCGGAATCTCGGTGGCCATCAGGGCGCGCAGTTCGTCGGGCGTGCTGCCGACCAGTTCCATGCCCATGGTCTTGCCCAGCTTTTCCTGCACGTCGGGTTCTTTCAGGATGACGGCGATTTCCGCGGCGAGCTTGTCCAGGATGGGCTTGGGCGTGCCCTTGGGCGCGTAGACGGCCTGCCACGAGGCCATCTGGAAGCCGGGCACGCCCGCTTCCTGCATGGTGGGCACGTCGGGCGCCAGCGAGATACGGTCCTTGGTGGTGACAGCCAGCAGCTTGAGCTTGCCGGTCTGCAGCAGCGGCAGCGCCGCGGTCATCTGGTCGAACATGAAGGTGACCGAGCCCGAGGACACGTCGACCATGGCGGGCGGCGTGCCCTTGTAGGGCACATGCGTCAGCGGCACGCCGATCATGCTGGCGAACAGCTCGCCGGCCAGGTGAGTGGAGGTACCGGCGCCGGACGAGGCGAAGGTACGCTTGGACGGGTCGCGCTTGAGCAGCGCGATCAGGTCGGCCACGGAATTCACACCCAGGTTGGGGTCGACCAGCAGCACGTTGGGCAGGTAGGCGATCAGCGAGACGGGCTCGAAGTCCTTGACCGGGTCGTACTTCAGGTTCTTGTACAGGCTGGCGTTGATGGCGTGGGTGCTGATGGTGCCGCCGAACAGCGTGTAGCCGTCGGGCGCGGCCTTGGCCACGTAGGTGGCGCCGATGCCGCCGGCCGCGCCGGGCTTGTTCTCGACGATGACGTTCTGGTGCAGCCGGTCGCCCAGCTTTTGCGCCAGCACGCGGCCGACCACGTCGGTGGACCCGCCCACGGTGAACGGCACCACATAAGAGATCGGCTTTTGCGCGGGCCACTCGGCGGCGCAGGCCGGCAGCGCCAGCGCGCCCAGCAGCGGTCCTGCCAGCAGCGCGGCCAGCGCGCTGCGACGTTGCGTGTTCATGGTTTGTCTCCTGCCTTGTCTATGTAATCAGGCATGGGCCGCCGGCGGGATTGCCGGCGTGTGCATGGCCCGTTTTCAGCGCCGCCCGGCCAAGGCTCGACGGCCTTGTCGGGAATGCCAGGCGGCGTATGCGGCGTGGCGCCTCAGCGGCCGTGCTGCAGGCGCCAGGCGGCGAATTTGTCCTTCGTGCCGGGGTCGGTGGGCGGATACAGGCCCAGGATGGACGCGCCGTCCTGCACCTGGCTGGTGACGAAGTCTTCGAAAGCGGTCATTTCCACCGCTTCGACGGCGATCTCGTCGGCCAGGTGCGCCGGGATGATGACCACGCCCTCGCGGTCGCCCACCACGATGTCGCCGGGGAAGACGGCCACGTCGCCGCAGCCGATGGGCGCATTGATGTCCAGCGCCTGGTGCAGCGTCAGGTTGGTCGGCGCCGACGGGCGGTTGTGATACGCGGGAAAGCCGAGTTCGGCGATTTCGGGCGAATCACGAAAGCCGCCGTCGGTGACCACGCCGGCCACCCCGCGCTTCATCAGGCGGGTGACCAGGATCGAGCCGGCCGAGGCCGCACGCGGGTCCTTGCGACTGTCCATGACCAGCACCGCGCCCGCCGGGCAGGTCTCGACCGCGGCGCGTTGGGGGTGGGCGCGGTCTTCGAACACCTTGATGGTGTTCAGGTCTTCGCGGGCGGGGATGTAGCGCAGCGTAAAGGCGGGGCCGACCATGTTGGGCAGCGTGGCGTTCAGCGGACGTACGTCCTGGATGAACTGGTTGCGCAGGCCGCGCTTGAACAAGGCGGTGCACAGCGTGGCGGTGCTGATGCCCGCCAGGCGGGCGCGGGTTTCGGGATTCATGTCGGACACGTCGGAAGCTCCAGGGATCGGATGCGAAAACAGGTTCAGAAGATTTCGGGTTCGGGCACGGGCGCGCCGAAGCTGGTTTCCAGGAAGTCGAAATCGCAGCCTTCGTTGGCCTGCAGGATGTGTTGCGAATACATCCAGCCGTAGCCGCGCTCGTAGCGCTTGGGCGGCGGTGTCCAGGCGGCGCGGCGCGCGGCCAGTTCTTCGTCGCTGATGTTCAGGTGGATGCTGCGGGCCGGCACGTCGACGGTGATGAGGTCGCCGGTCTTGACCAGCGCCAGCGGGCCGCCGATATAGGCTTCGGGCGCGGCGTGCAGGATGCAGGCGCCGTAGCTGGTGCCGCTCATGCGGGCGTCGGACAGGCGCAGCATGTCGCGCACGCCCTGTTTCACCAGCTTGGTGGGAATGGGCAGCATGCCCCATTCGGGCATGCCCGGCCCGCCTTGCGGCCCGGCATTGCGCAGGATCATGATGTGGTCGGCGGTAACGTCCAGGTTCTCGTCGTCGACCGCGGCCTTCATGCTGGGGTAGTCGTCGAACACCAGCGCCGGGCCGGTGTGCTGCAGGTATTGCGGCGCGCAGGCGCTGGGCTTGATGACGCAGCCGTCAGGCGCGATATTGCCGCGCAGCACGGCCAGCGCGCCTTCGTCGTAGATGGCGGTGTCCAGCTTGCGGATGACGTCGTCGTTGTAGACCTCGGCGCCCGCGATGTTCTCGCCCAGCGTCTTGCCGGTGACGGTCAGCGCGGACGGGTCCAGGTGGTCTTGAAGGCGCGACATCAGCGCCGGCAGGCCGCCGGCGTAGTAGAAGTCTTCCATCAGGTATTTGTCGCCGCTGGGCCGGATGTTGGCAATGACGGGCACCTTGCGGCTGGCGGCGTCGAAGTCGTCCAGCCCCACGGGGTGGCCGGCGCGGCGCGACATGGCCACCAGGTGCACGATGGCATTGGTGGAGCAACCCATGGCCATGGCCACGTTGATGGCGTTCTTGAACGAGGCCAGCGTCAGGATGCGCTGCGGGGTCAGGTCTTCCCAGACCATGTCGACCACGCGGCGGCCGCATTCGGCCGACATGCGCATGTGGCCGACGTCGGCCGCGGGAATGGACGAGGCGCCCGGCAGGGTCATGCCGATGGCTTCGGCGATGGCGGTCATGGTGCTGGCCGTGCCCATCGTCATGCAGGTGCCGTAGCTGCGGGCGATGCCGCCTTCGACTTCGGTCCATTGTTCCTGGGTGATTTTGCCGGCGCGGCGTTCGTCCCAGAGCTTCCAGGCGTCCGACCCGGACCCCAGGATCTTGCCCTTCCAGTTGCCGCGCAGCATGGGGCCGGCGGGCACGTAGACACAGGGCAGCCCGGCGCTGATGGCGCCCATGAGCAGGCCCGGGGTGGTCTTGTCGCAACCGCCCATGAGCACGGCGCCGTCGACCGGATGGCTGCGCAGCAGCTCTTCGGTTTCCATGGCCAGCATGTTGCGGTAGAGCATGGTGGTGGGCTTGACGAACGATTCCGACACCGAGATGGCCGGCAGTTCCACCGGAAAGCCGCCCGCCTGGAACACGCCGCGCTTGACGTCTTCGACCCGCTGCTTGAAGTGGCTGTGGCAGGGGTTGAGGTCGGACCACGTATTGATGATGGCGATGATGGGGCGATTGACCCAATCTTCGGGGGCATAGCCCATTTGCATCATGCGGGAGCGGTGACCGAACGAGCGCAGATCGTCTTTGGCCATCCAGGCGGCGCTGCGCAGGCTTTCGTAGGTGCGTTTCATAGGCGGGAGCAAGGGGAAAAGGGACGGGGCGGAATCGTAGACAGGCCATTTAAACACTAATACATTAGTGCGTCAGCTAGGGAGAAACCCGCTACACTCCCGTTCCACACGCCTTCACTTGATTTCGCCCTGATGCACAGCCAAAAGCTCAGACTGGACCGCTCGCGACACGCCGCGCCGCAGGTCTTCGAACATCTTCGCGAACAGATCGTCTCGCTGGAGCTGGCGCCGGGCGCCCCGCTGTCGCGCGTGACGCTGGCCGAGGCCTATGGCCTGAGCCAGACGCCCATCCGCGACGCCCTCATGAAACTGGCCGAGGAAGCGCTGGTCGAGATCTATCCGCAGCACACCACGGTGGTCAGCCGCATCGACATCGCCGCAGCGCGCCAGGCGCATTTCCTGCGCCGCTCACTGGAACTGGAAATCGCGCACATCCTGGCGCAGCGGCCGGATCCGCTGTTGATCCAGCGCCTGCAGGCCAGCATCGAGCGCCAGCGGGTCAGCCACGCGAGCGGCCAGTCGCAGCAGTTCATGGACGCCGACCAGGCGTTTCACCGCGACATGCACGAGGCGGCCGGCATGATCGGGCTGTGGCACATGGCGCAGCGCTACAGCGGCCACCTGGACCGCCTGCGGCGCCTGCACCTGCCCGAAGCCGGCAAGGCCGAACGCATCATGGACGACCACCAGCGGGTGCTGGATGCGATCGCCGCGCAGGACGCGCCCCGCGCGCAGCAGGCGCTGCGCGAGCATCTGTCGGGCACGCTTAGCCAGGTGGCCGAGATCTGCAAGCGCTATCCGGATTACGTGCTGGCCGAGTAAGGCGAGCGCTGCCTGCAATCGCCGCCCGGGGCGACGCCATGCCGCAGTCAGGCGGCCCCGCCCGATTCCAGAAGGACATATTCGCCGTCTTCCGACACGCCCGAGCCGATGGCGGTAAAGCCGCAGGCGCGGTAGAACGCCAGCGCGCCGACGTTCAGGCGCAGGCACTTGAGCCGGTAAGGGGTGGCAGGCCAGCCGGGCAAGGCGCGCAGCAAGGCTTGCCCCACCCCGCGCCGCAGCCAGGCGGCGTCCACGTACAGGTGATGAATGAAGTTATCCGGCTCCCACAGCGAGACGAAGCCGGCCAGGCGGCCTGCGGAGTCGAACGCGGCCACCAGCCGTTCGCCATCGGTCTGCGCGTCGAAATCCGCCAAGGCGAACGATCCGGCCGGCTGCCAGACGTAGGTTCGCTGGCGCGAGGCCAGGAACAGCGCGCGCAGCGCCGGGCGATCGGCGTCGGTGGCGGGCCGTATCGTCCAGGTCACGGCGCGCGGCCCGCGTC
Organism: Achromobacter sp. DH1f; assembly: GCF_000633435.1. Classification (NCBI taxonomy): domain Bacteria; kingdom Pseudomonadati; phylum Pseudomonadota; class Betaproteobacteria; order Burkholderiales; family Alcaligenaceae; genus Achromobacter; species Achromobacter sp. DH1f. Next base: position 45,468 of record NZ_AYMF01000021.1, read on the forward strand.
GTCCAGCGCGTAGCGCAGGATGACGGTCTTGCCGCCCTGATCGGCATGCACCAGCAGCCCCTGCCCCGCCGCGTCCAGCCCGAGCAGGCCGCGTTCCTGGTCGGGCGACAGCTGGAACGGTCGCCAGGTGCGGCCCTGGTCGCCGGTGTAGAAATAGGAGCGGGTGTCGTCGCCGAACGAGAGCAGGTGCGTGGCGTAGGTCTTGACCACCCAGCCATTGCGGCCGAACCAGGCCTGCCCGATCCGGGTGCGCGCGCCGCGGACGGTGGGCGTGGCCGCGACGGCGTGCCAGGTCTTGTCGGCCGCGTCCAGGCGGTAGATGCGGTTGCCGGCCGTCTCGAAAACGGGCTGGCCCAGCAGCACCTGCGCCTCGGGGTCCTGCGCCGGCACCGGCGGCGGCGCCGCTGCGATACGGAAGGCGGGTGAAGCGCCGTCCTGGAAGCGCACCTCGAATCGGCGGGTCTCGATGCGCTGGGCCGTGCCCTTGCCGACGCGTTCGCGCCAGCTCCACCCCACGGCCAGATCGGGCGCCAACGGATAGAGCGACCAACCATAGGCCAGAGTGTCGTCTTCGTCGCGGGCGCGGGCGGCCTGCTCGCGAAAGGCCTTGTCGTAGCGGGCCGCGTCAGGCCAGACCTGCTCGCGCAGCGAGATGGCCCACCAGGTGCGCGCGCCGTCTTCGCTATGCAGCAGGCGTTCGCCGTCGGGGCCGTCTTGCAGCGCCACGCCGCGGGCCGGGGTCAGGAATGCGGTGTGGCGTTGCGGCGGGCCCAGGGCCACATCGGGTTCGTAGCGCCAGTTGGCGCCCTGATCGTCAGACCGCAGCGTTTCCGACACCGCGCCCGGCGCGCCCAGGCGGGCATCGCGCGACGGACCCGCCACCAGATACAGCGTCTGGCCTTGCGGGCCGGCGATCAAGCTGACGCCGGTATCGCCGCCGATGGAACCCAGCAACGCGTAGCGGCCATTATCGCGGCCCCCATAGACCAGGTTGCGGACCTCTCGGGCGGCGGCAGCGCTGCGCAGCGGGCTGTCCGCGTGCGTGGGCAGCAAGGCGTCCAGCACGGGGGCTTGCTGCAGCGGTTCGATGTCGCGAGGGCCGGCGATCAGTTGGCCGGTCAGGAACTGCTGGGCGCCGAAGCGGTAAAGGCGCGTGCGGGAATAACCGGCCAGCGGCGGGCCATCGAGCTCGCCAATGACCTCGCTGCGGGCCAGCGGCTGGCCCGGCGGGATCTGTTGATACAAGCCGTAGGCCAGCACCCCGGTCACGGCGATGGCGGCCGCGCCGGCCAGCACCCTGATATTCATCGCTATCGCCTCATCTCCCGACATTCAGGCGGCCTGAACACACGCCTGCAACGGAACGAGACTATACAGGGATGATGGGCTGCCCGGCCTTCGGGCGGCCGGGCGGCCGGGCGGGCGCGCCACTCTATACTTGGATGCTAACGATATCGATGTCTCACACGGAACGCCCCATGACAGCACGGCATGCGCATCTCACCCTGGTCCTGGCATTGCTGGCGGGGCCGGCCTGGGCCCAGGCGACGGCCGAGCCGGCTGACGTCTGCAAGGCGGTGACGGTGCGCGAGGGCGATCCGATTCCGGACAATGCCTGCGCGGTGAACATCGTGCCGCGCACGCCCGGCGTCGAAGGCATCGTGTTCGGCACCCCGCCGGCTTGGCAGCCCGTGGATTCGCAGGCCATGCCGGGCGTGTTCTACGACAGCGAATCGATCGCGGCGCTGTCCGAGCGGCCGCTTGTGATGCGGGTGACGGTGGCCTGGTTCTATGCCCAGCCGCGGGTCTCGGAGGCCAACGGCCAGCCCTACGGATCGGTGACGCAGCCCGTCACGCTGAACTGCAGCAACAACACCTACACGGTCACCGAGACCCAGCACTATGCCGGCCCCAACGCCAATGGCGGGCTGGTGGAATCGATCCCCATTGCCGGCATCGTCAATGCGCCGGTGGCGCGCGACCCGGTGCAGCGCAAGCTGCGCGGAGTGGTCTGCCCGGCGGGCGGCAAGAGCGCCCGCAAATAGAAGAAACGGGCGCTTCGGGCGCCCGTGCATCGCGATGGCGGGCGGCAATGCACCCGCAGACCCGCGCGGCGCGGCGCCCTACCCTCGCCAGTACCGATACAGCCCGCGCGCGGCCGCATCCAGCAAGAAGCCCAGCACGCCGATCAGCAGCACCATGGCCATCAGTTCCGAATAGGCCAGGCGGTCGCGCGTGTCCAGGATGAAGTAACCCATGCCGGCCGATACGCCCAGCATTTCGCAGGGCACCAGCACGATCCACAGGATGCCGATGGCCAGCCGCACGCCGGTCAGGATGTGGCCCAGCACGCCGGGCAGGATCACATGCCACAACGTTTCCCAACGCGTCGCGGCAACGCTTTGCGCCAGTTGCAGCCAGCGTGCGTCCAGCTGCTGCACGCCGGCCGCGGTGTTGAGCACGATGGGCCAGACCGCGGCGAAGGTCAGCAGGAAATAGACCGGGTCGTCGCCCACGCCGAACACCATGACGGCAATCGGCATCCACGACAGCGGCGAGATCATGCGCAGGAACTGCATGGCGGGCGACACGGCCGCCTCCAGCCGCCGGTAGCTGCCGATGGCCAGGCCCAGCGGCACGCCGATGGCCAACGCCAGCCCCAGGCCGACCGCGATGCGGCGCAGGCTGACCCACACGTGCATGGGCAGATCGGACCCGGTCAGCAGTTCGCCCAGGCTGACGAAGGTCGGCCCGGGCGCGAAACGGCGCGCCATGCCGCCGGCCGGCGCCAGCACGTCGGTGCCCAGCCACCACAGCGCCAGCAGCGCCGCCAGGCCGGCCAGGCCCAGGCCGCAGCGCGCGGCCAGGCCTTGCCGGCGCGGCAGGGTTGCCCCGGAAGCCGCCGTCACGCCTGCACCGTCTCGGTCCGGCGGTACGAATCCGGGAAGCCGAAACGCTGCAAGCCGCCCGCGGATTCGATGGCGCGCTTGACGAAGCGATCGTCGACCAGCTCGGCGGCGGCGCGGGCCGGGTCCAGGCTGGCCAGGAAACCGCGGTCGGCCTCGATCAGCGTGTCGCGCAGGCGGCGCACCAGTTCTTCGGTGTAGCTGGGGAACGGGTACGGCTGGAAGTCGATGCGGCGCTCGTCCCAGTCGGCATGACGGATGGCGCCGCTGGCCAGGTACTGCTCGCGGTCCGACGGCGGCGGCGCCAGCACCTTGCTCAGCGCCGGCAAGGCGTGCGGCGTGTAGCGGTTGATGCCTTCCTTGGACAGCAGCCTGGCGGTCTCTTCGCGGTTGTCGCGAATCCAGAGCTGGGCCTGGACGATGGCGTCCACCACTTTCTGCGACCACTCGGGGCGCTGTTGCAGGTCGCGCTCGTGCATGAAGACGACGCAGCAGGCATGGTTGCGCCAGATGTCGCCCGTAAAGCGCAGCACCTTGCCCACGCCCAGCGTCTCGGCCACGGCATTGAAGGGTTCGGCCACGATGTAGCCGGCGATGCGGTTCTGCGCCAGCGCGGGCGGCATGTCGGACGGCGCCATGACCACCAGATTGACCTCGTTGGCCGCCACGGCGGCGTCCTTGCGCGACACGGGCGTCAAGCCGTTTTCCCGCAGCAGATACTGCAGCATGACGTTGTGGATGGAATACCAGAACGGAATCGCGACCGTCTTGCCGCCCAGTTCCTTGACGCTGTTGATGGCCGGGGCCACCGTCAGGCCAGAGCCGCCCACGTGGTTCCAGGCCACCACCTTGGCCGGTACCTGGCTGCCAAAACGCGCCCAGACCGTCATGGGCGACAAGAGGTGCACCACGTTCACCTGGCCGGAAATGAAGGCTTCGATCACCTGCGCCCAGCTGCGCAGCAGCGTGGGCTTTTCGGCCTTGACGCCCGCCTTGTCGAAAAGACCATTGTTGTGCGCCACCAGCAGCGGGGCCGCGTCGGTGATGGGCAGATAGCCGATGCGCACGGGCGCGTCGGGCTCGCTTTGCGCCCGCGCATTGAAGGCCGACAGCAGCGGCGCGGCGCCGCCCACGGTCAGCAGGGCCGAGAGTTTCAACCAGTCGCGACGCGACATGTGTTCAAGGCACATCGATAGTCTCCTTGGCGCTTTCAGTGTTGATCGGCCCCAGGCCGCGTACATCCCGCAGCGCGGCGCGCAGGCGGGTCAGGATTTCCAGGCGCAATGCGCCCATTTCCGACAATAGATCGGCGCGCGGCTGCGGCAGGTCCACCGGCCACGTGCCCAGGATGCGGCCGGGCGCGCCGCCCAGCAGCACGATGCGGTCGGCCAGCAGCAGCGCTTCGTCGATATCGTGGGTGATCAGCACCACCGCGGTATGGAAGTCGGCCACCACCTTGCGCAGCAGCGCCTGCATTTCGCCGCGGGTGACTTCGTCCAGCGCGCCGAAGGGTTCGTCCATCAGCAGCACCGACGGCTGGCGCGCCAGGCAGCGGGCCAGCGCCGCGCGCTGGGCCATGCCGCCGGACAACTGCGCCGGGCGCAACTGGCGGGCATGCGCCAGGCCGACTTCGTCGATGGCCTGGTCGACCCGCAGGCGGCGTTCGGCGGCGCTCAGGGCGGGCTGATGCTTGAAGTCCAGGCCGAAGGCCACATTGCGTTCCAGCGACAGCCAGGGCAACAGGCTGGGGTCCTGGAAGGCCACGGCCACGCGGGGATGCACGCCGGTCAGCGGCGCGCCTTCCATCAGCAGGGACCCCGTGCTGGCCGCTTGCAGGCCCGCCAGCACGCGCAGCAGACTGGATTTGCCCGCGCCGCTGGCGCCCAGCACCGCCACCACTTCGCCGCGGTCCAGCGCCAGGTCCACGCCCTGGAACACGTCGGCGGGCGCGCCGGCATAGCGCAGCGACAGCCCGCTGGCTTGCAGCACGGGACGCGGCGGCGTCGTCATCGAGCGGCCTCGGACGTGGCGCTGCGCGATGCCGCGCCCGCCGATGCGTCGGCCTCGGCCGCCAGACGCGCCTGGCGCTTGGCCAGTTCGGTCTTCAATTGCACCAGGCTGGGCGTGACGATGGGCAGGAACGCGGCCTCGCGCCAGCGCCGCGCAAAACCGTCGCCCGCGGGTTTCAGGTAGGCCGCCCCGCCGCTGGCCTGCAGTTCGAGCTGCACCGCCTGGCTGGCAATGTCGGCCAGGCCGATGCGCAATTCGAACAGGCGCCACGGCTCGGCCACGAAACGTTCGCTGCGCACGCCGTCGATGAGGCGTGCGGTCAGGTCGTCGAGTTGGGCGGCCAGCGCTTGCAGCGGCTCGCCCAGGATGCCGCGCGAGGCCTGGCCCTGCCCCGCTTCCTGCGCCGCGCGCAGCGCGCGCCGGGCCAGGCCGATGGACAGGCCGCATTGCAGCCCGGCAAAGGCCGGCCGCGCCTGCGGCAGGTATTGCCGCGCGTCCGGATGGATCAGCCATTCGGGGCCGATGCGCACACCGCGTACGTCCAGCGCCGCGGTGTTGCTCGATTGCAGCGCCAGCAGGTCGAGGTCGGCGCTGCGCGCCAGGCCGTCGATATCGTGCGGCAAGGCCACGACGGCAGGCGTGCCATCGGGCGCCGAGACTGCAGCGGCCACCAGGAAACCCTGCTTGCGCAGGTTGGTGACCCAGGGCATGCGGCCGTCCAGCAGCCATTGCCCGCCGTCCTGGCGGGCGCTGATCTGCAGCGATTCGATGCCGCTCAGGAATTTCATGGCGTTCGACAGCGCGGTGGCGCCGGCCTGCTCGCCCGCCAGCAGCGGCGCCAGCCACGTCTGCGCCAGCACCGTGTTGGGGCTGCGCAGCAAGTATTCGATGAAGACCCGCTGGCCCCACGCGACAAAGGCGCTGGCCACGGAATGCTCGGCCACCTGGGACACGGCTTCGATGGCATCGCCGATGTCGGTGCCCGGCAGGCCGCCCAGGGCCTCGGGGACGCCTTGGCGGAACAGGCCGGCGGCGGCCAGGCGCGGCAGCACGCTGGCCGGGTCCTGGGTGCCGTCGTCCAGCGCGCCGGCGTGCTGGTCCAGCCAGGCGGCGAGTTCCGGCGTCAGCCGATCGGGCTGGCGCGCCGTCATCGGTCGCCGCTCCAGGCGTAGGCGCTCAGTTGCTCGTTCAGCGGCGTCTGCGCCAGGTTGTTGCCGAAATTGCAGATCGTAGCCAGGCCCACGCCGACGATGACTTCCAGGGCGTTGCCGTCGGTGTAGCCGGCGTCGCGCAGCGCTTGCAGGGCGTCGTCGCTGACGCGGCCACGGGTCTGGATGACGGCTTCGGTGAAGGCGGCCAGCGCTTGCAGGCGGGCGTCGGGCAAGACGCCCTGGGCGCGCAGCGCGTCCACCACTTCGGGCGACAGCTTGGCCTTGTTGCGGGCCAGCGCCGTGTGGCCGGCCACGCAGAAGGTGCAGCCGTGGCGCGTGCCGGCCACCAGTTGCACCACTTCGCGTTCCTGCAGCGTCAGCCCGGCGCGGGCGTTGATCTGCGACAGGGTCTGGTAGGCTTCGAGCGCGACGGGTGCGTTGGCCAGCACCCCCAGCAGGTTGGACAGGTAGCCGGCGCCCTGCTCGGCCGCGGCCAGGGCGGCGCGGGTGGGTTCGGGCGCACTTTGCGCGGTGTGGACGGTCAAACGGGCCATGAGAGTCTCCTGGAAGACGTTCGATGAAAACACGATTGTGCGGCCGCGCCGCGAAGCGCGACAATGCACGGGGATCGCAAGCTGATGCTCGATCTTATCGACTTTCAGCAATGCCCATATAACCATGCCATCTACTGCCCCCCCGAACACCGACCAAGCCGCCGTCGACGCCCTGCTGCTGTCCAGCCTGGAAGTGCAATCCAGCTTGTATCACCTGGGCCAGTATTGCGGCAATTGGACGGCCAGCACCAGCGGCCGGGCGCGCGCCAGCTTTCACCTGATCCTGCACGGACACTGCCGCGTCGACCTGGGCGGCGAGCAGGCGCCGCTGACGCTGTCGGCGGGCGATGGCGTGTTCTTCCTGCGCGACGTGCCGCACGCGCTGACCCCGCTGGACCCGCCCGAACCCGGCGCACCCGCCTGCCGCGCCATGCAGCCGCTGGCCCCGGCCCAGCCCGATGGCACCGGCCTGGCCTGCGGTTTTTTCCAGTTTCGCCCCGGCCTGGCCGACCTGCTGGCCGACACCTTGCCTGATGTCCTGTTGCTGCGCGCGGGCGATGTGCGCTATGCCGGTGCGCGCGGCGTGTTCGACCTGATCCTGGGAGAAACCGCGCGCGAAGGCGGCGCGTCGGCCGTGGTGCTGGAACGCCTGACGGACATGCTGATCTTCTTCATGCTGCGGCATCTGGCCATCCACGACCGCCAGGCCTACGGCCTGTTCGTGCTGGCGCGCGACCCGGCCATGGCGGGCTTGCTCCAGGCCATCCTGGCGCGGCCCGAAGACGACTGGAACCTGGACGACATGGCGCGCCACGTGCATATGTCCAAAGCGACGTTTCACCGCCGCTTCACGCTGCACAGCGGCACCACGCCCGCGCAATTGCTGCAATTGCTGCGCATGCGCGTGGCGCGGCGCTTGCTGTCGCAAGGCGTGGGCATCCAGGATGCCGCCGAACGCGTGGGGTACCGCTCGCAGGCGGCGTTCAGCCGGGTGTTCCTGCGCACCGAGGGCGTGGCGCCCTCGGCCTGGAGGAAAGGCCTTAAACCCGGGGCTTAAGACAGCCCCAGCAGCAGATCGGCCAACAGCGCCGGGTGCGTGATGTGGGCCTCGTGGGGCGCCGCGATGTCGACCCAGTTCCAGCCCGGCTGCGACTTCACCAGCTTGCGCGATTCTTCCAGCACCGGCAGTTCAGGCTGGGTGCAGTGGATGTAGGTGCGCGGGCGGCCGTTGCCGATGGGATGCTTGAGCGTCAGCGGCGTGGTGTAGCTGGCCAGCGGATGCGCGGTCAGGCGCCGCTTGACCCAGGCTTCGTCGGCGCTGCCCGGCTTGAATCCCCAGGCCGCGGGCAGCGGATCGGGAATCGGCACGGCCAGGCCGTTGGTGGCCTTGGACGCCGCCGCGATGCGGGCATCGGCATCCCCCTTGGGGTACACCGAAAACGCGTTCTGGCCGCTTTGCAGCACGATCGAGTCGAAGTACACCAGGTGGGCCAGCCGATCGGGAATGCGATCTGCGACACCCGAGATCGGAATGCCGCCGAAGCTGTGACCCACCAGGATGACGTCGTTCAGTTCTTCGGACTGGATCACCTGCACCAGGTCTTCGACGAAGGTGTCGATGGTGATGGCCGGGTTCAGCAGGTGCGCGCGGTCGCCCATGCCGGTGAAGCTGGGCGCGTAGACGCGGTGGCCGGCGGCCTGCAGCCGGTCGGCCACCGGCCGCCAGCACCAGCCGCCATGCCACGAGCCGTGCGCCAGCACGTAGGTCTTGGCGTGCGCGGCTTGCGGCTGGGCCGCGATGGCCGGGGCTGCGGCCAGCGCGGGCAGCCCCGCGGCCAGCTTCAACAGGTTTCTGCGGTGAATCATCGTCATGCCGTTCACACCTTGGCCAGGGCCTGGTCCAGATCGGCCAGCAGGTCGTCGATGTGCTCGATGCCGATGGACAGGCGCACGGTTTCTTCGCGCACGCCGGCCTTTTGCAGCTCTTCGGGGTTCAACTGGCGGTGGGTAGTGGACGCCGGGTGGGTCGCCAGCGACTTGGCGTCGCCGATGTTCACCAGGCGCGTGAACAGCTGCAGCGCGTCCTGGAAGCGCGCGCCGGCTTCGCGGCCGCCCTTCACACCGAACGTGAACAGGCCCGGCGCCTTGCCGCCCAGGTACTTCTGCACCAGCGCGTGGTCGGGGTGGTCCGGCAGGCCGGCGTAGTTGACCCATTCGACCTTGGCGTGTTCGCGCAGGTAGCGCGCCACCTTGACGGCGTTTTCCACGATGCGGTCCACGCGCAGCGCCAGCGTTTCGATGCCTTGCAGGATCTGGAACGAGTTGAACGGCGAGATCGCCGCACCGGTATTGCGCAGCGGCACCACGCGGGCGCGGCCGATGTAGGCGGCCGGGCCGAAGGCTTCGGTGTAGACCACGCCGTGGTAGCTGACGTCGGGTTCGTTCAGGCGCTTGAAGCGGGTCTTGTGCTCGGCCCAGGGGAACTTGCCCGAGTCGATGATGGCGCCGCCCAGGCTGGTGCCGTGGCCGCCCAGGTATTTGGTCAGCGACTGCACCACGATGTCGGCGCCGTGCTCGATGGGGCGCAGCAGGTACGGCGACGGCACGGTGTTGTCGACGATCAGCGGCAGGCCATGGCGGTGGGCCAGTTCGGCCAGCGCGGCGATGTCGGTGATGTTGCCCAGCGGGTTGCCGACGGACTCGGCGAAGATGGCCTTGGTGCGGTCATCGATCTGCGCTTCGAAGGCGGCCAGGTCGCTGGGGTTGGCAAAGCGCGTGGTGATGCCGTACTGCGGCAGCGTGTGCGCGAACAGGTTGTAGGTGCCGCCGTACAGCGTGCTGGACGAGACGATGTTGTCGCCAGCTTCGGCGATGGTCAGGATGGCGTAGGTGACCGCGGCCTGGCCCGAGGCCAGCGCCAGCGCGGCGATGCCGCCTTCCAGGGCCGCCACGCGCTGCTCCAGCACGTCGGTCGTCGGGTTCATGATGCGGGTGTAGATGTTGCCCGCGACCTTCAGGTCGAACAGGTCCGCGCCGTGTTGCGTGTCGTCGAAGGCGTAGGCCACGGTCTGGTAGATCGGCACGGCCACGGCGCGCGTGGTCGGGTCGGGTCGGTAGCCGCCATGCACGGCAATGGTTTCCAGCCGCCAGTCGGGCTTTTTCGCTTCAGTCATGTGTCTCTCCTTGAGATGCGTAATGATGGGGGGATCAGGCGGCGAACCCGCGCGCGGCGCGCAGGATGCGTTCGATGTCCCCGTGATTGTTGTAGGCGCCGACGGACAGGCGCAGGTAACCATACTCGACAATGCTGGCCACCACACCCTCGCGGGCCAGGTGCGCCAGCGCGGCGGCCGGATCGGCCACGCGTACGGCCGTGGTGGTGCTGCGCAAGGCGTCGTCGGCTGGGGATACTACCTGCAGCCCCAGTGCGCGTAAACCATCGCTCAATGCCGTGGACAGTTCCATCACCCACGGTTCGATGCGTTCAGGCTGCGCCCATTCAATGAGATCCAGCGCGCCGGCCAGGCCGGCGATACCGGGATAGTTCAGGTTGCCCGATTCCAGGCGGCGGGCATCGCCCGCGTCCGACACGGCCACTTGCCATTGCAGGCCGTCCTTGCCCAGCGTGGTCACTTCGGACGGACCGATATACAACGGGTCCAGCGCATCCAGCAGGCGCGGCGATACGTGCAGAAAGCCCACGCCCAAGGGGCCCAGCAGGCCTTTGTGCGCACCGCTGGCAAAGGCATCCACGCCCCAGGCATCGACCTCGGCGCGCAACAGGCCCGCGCCCTGCACGCCATCGACCACCAGCCAGATGTCGCGTTCGGCGCAGCGTCGGCCGAGCTCGGCGATGTCGGTGCGCAGGCCCGTGCCGTACTGCACCCACGATACTGCGATGAGCCGTGTGCGGGCATCGACGTGCTGCCACAGGTCGTCAACCGTATAGCGGCCGGCGCGCGACGGCGGCACGCGCACCTGCACGCCGCGGCGGCGCAGATTGAGCCACGGCAAGGCGTTGGTGGGATGTTCCTGGTCGTCGACGATGAGGTTGTCGCCCTCTTGCCAGGCCAGGCCTTGCGCCACGGTGTTCAGGCCTTCGGTGGTGTTCTTGGTAAAGGCCACGCGGCGCGCATCGCCGCCGATCAGGCGCGCCAGGCGCGGGCGCAAGGCTGCCGCGTCGCGCAGCCATTGCGGCTTGTCGCTGCGGGCATGCGTGATGCCGTCAAAGAAGTCCGCCACCGCAGCGGCCACCTTGGGCGCCAAGGGGCTGGTGTAGGCGATGTTGGCGTAGGCCTTGTCGCGTGTAATGGGAAACAACTGCCTGAATTCGTCCTGCCAGCTCATGCGCGACCTTCTTCGTCTATGCAACTTGGTATGGACGGATTCTAGGTATATGACGCGAATCTGGATAAGGCTAAGTTCTCATAACCATATGACCATATAGTCGCTCGCCGCACGGGTGCGCCACCCTAGAATTCATGCCTTTCTTGCATACAACGAATACGGGAACGGCATGCGGTTGATCTCTCTTCTCAAGACCGCCGGCGTGGCGGCGGCGCTGGCTTATGCCAGCGCATCCACGGCAGGCGTCACGGTCGACGCCATCAAGAAACGCGGCGAACTGGTGTGCGGCGTGAGCCAGGGCTCGGCGGGCCTGTCCATTGCCGACAAGCAGGGCCGCTGGACGGGCCTGGATGCCGATCTTTGCCGCGCGCTGGCCGCCGCCGTGCTGGGCGATGCCGAGAAGACCCGCTTCGTACCGCTCAGTTCGCAGCAGCGCTTTCCCGCGCTGCAAGGCGGCGAGATCGACGTGCTGAACCGCAACACCACCATCACCTCGGGCCGCGACGCGGGCCTGGGCATCGTGTCCGCCGGCATCGTGTTCTACGACGGCCAGGGCTTCCTGGTGCCGCGCAAGCTGGGCGTGAAAAGCGCCACCGAGCTGGATGGCGCGCAGGTCTGCGTGCAGCCGGGCACTGTCAACGAACAGAACCTGGTCGACTACTTCAAGAAGAACAAGCTCACCTATCGCCCCGTGGTGATCGAGAACCTGGTGGAGCTGGAACAGGCCTTCTACGCCGGCCGCTGCGACGTCTACCTGTCGGATGCGTCCACGCTGGCCGCCAGCCGCGCCGCGCGCGCCGCCAATCCGGACGACTTCGTCATCCTGCCCGAACGCATCAACAAGTCGCCGCTGGGGCCTTTCGTACGCCAGGACGATCCGAACTGGACCGCGATCGTGCGCTGGACGGTGAACGCGCTGGTGGCCGCCGAGGAACTGGGCATCACGTCCAAAAACGTCGACAGCCAGGCGCAGAGCACCGATGCCCAGGTACGCCGCCTGCTGGGCCTGGACCCGGGCATCGGCAAGAGCTTCGGCCTGGACGAAGGCTGGGCCCGCAACGTCATCAAGGCGGTGGGCAACTACGGCGAAGTGTGGGACCGCAACCTGGGCGCGGCCACGCCGCTCAAGCTGGAGCGCGGCCTGAACGCGCAGTGGAACAAGGGCGGGCTGCTGTATTCGCCGCCGTTCCAATGACATGATCGCCACCCTTGCCCTGCCCGGGAGCCCCGCCCTGCGGCGCTGGCTGCCCGCCCTGGCCTGGACCCTGGCGCTGGGGGGCATGGCCGCCGTGCTGATCCTGCACATCGAATCCGTGCAGGCGGCGCGCGGCATCCGCGGCGGCTTCGGCTTCCTGTTCCAGCCGGCGGGCTTTCGCATTTCGGAAAGCCTGCTGCCGGTCACGCCCGAAGATCCGTACTGGATGTCGATTGCCGCGGGGCTGGTCAATACGCTGACGGTGGCGTTGGTGGCCATCCCCGTGGCGACGCTATTGGGCATCGGGCTGGGGCTGCTGCGCCTGTCGTCGCAGCCGCTGGCCGCGCGCACCGCCGCGGCCATCATCGCGCCGCTGCGCAACACGCCGGTGCTGCTGCAACTGTTCGTCTGGTATGGCCTTCTGCTGCGCCTGCCGGATGCGCGCCAGGCCTGGCAGCCGCTGCCATCGGTGCTGCTGTCCAACCGCGGGCTGGCGCTGCCCGCCCTGCACGGCTGGCTGCCGTATGCGCTGGCGTCGGTGGGCGCGTTGCTGGTCGGCTGGCTGGCGCATCGACGTTGGAGCCGCGGGATCGGATCCCGCTCAAGCCGGCTCCCCCAAGGCGCCACGTGGCTGCTGCCGCTGGCGTTGGCGCTGCTGGCCTGGACGCTGCTGCCGCCGGTGCAGATCGATCTGCCCGTCCGGCGCGGCCTGGGCCTGCAAGGGGGCTGGCAGCCCAGCATCGAATTCGCCGCGCTGGCCATCGGCCTCACCGTGTTCCACGCCGCCTACATCGCCGACATCGTACGCGCCTCGGTGCGGGCGGTGCCGGTCGGCCTGGTGGAGGCCGGCCAGGCCATGGCGTTGACCCCGGCCAGTGTCTTGCGCCGGGTCATCGCGCCCTACGCCGCGCGCGTCGCCCTGCCGCCGTACGCCAACCAGTGCCTGGCGCTGGTCAAGAACAGCACGCTGGCGATTGCCATCGGCTACCAGGAACTGATGGCCGTGATCAACACCGCCATCACGCAGACCGGGCTGGCGCTGGAAGGCATTGCCCTGGCGGTCGCCGTGTACCTGGGCCTGGCGCTGGCGCTGGGCGGCGCCCTGTCCGCCTGGAACGCGCGCCATGCGCGCCACGGCCCCGGCGACAGCCACGGCGCCCGCCTGGGCGACCGGCCGGGCCTGCCGCTCCTGGGCGGGGATGCTCGCCGTGCAACCCCCTGGCGCCGTTGGTTGGGATCGGCCGTGGTGGCCGTGCTGCTGGCCGCCGCTGCCTGGGCTGTACTGGATTGGGCCGTGCTGCGCGCGGTGTGGCACGGCGCGCCGGCCGAGTGCGCCGCGGCCGCCGGCGCCTGCTGGGCCGCGGTGACCGACAACGTGCCGCTACTGCTGTTCGGCGCCATGGCGCCAGAGGACCGGCCCCAGGCCCTGGTGGCTTGCGCCGCGCTGCTGGCCGGCGTGGCGGTAGCGCTGGGCGCTGGCCGCCTGCCGGCGCGCGTGCGCCTGGCGCTGATTGCGCTGGCGCTGGCCGTGACACTCGGCGCGTTGGCCGGAATGCCCTGGGGCACGGCCATCGGCCCGTTGCGCTGGGGCGGCCTGCTGGTGACGCTGATTTTGGCGATCTCGGCACTGGTAGCGGCGGTGCCACTGGCGTTCGGACTGGCGCTGCTGCGCCGTTCGGGCAGCCGTGGCGGGTCGCTGGCCGCGGCTGCCTTGATCGAGGCCGTGCGCGGCGTGCCGTTGGTCACGCAATTGCTGTTTGCCTCGTTCGTGCTGCCGCTGCTTTTGGGCGGCGGCGTATCCAAATTCAGCATGGCGCTGGCCGCGCTGACGCTGCACACCGCCTGCCTGCTGGCCGAGGTGCTGCGCGGCGCCTTGCAGGCCATTCCCGCGGGCCAGATGATGGCAGCGCGCGCGCTGGGCATGCGCCCGGCCGTGGCGTATTGGACGGTGATCTGGCCGCAGGCGCGCCGCATCGCCGCGCCCGCCGCGCTGGGCGTGTTCGTCGGCGCGGTGAAGGACACGTCGCTGGTCAGCATCATCGGCGTGTTCGATGTGCTGGGCGCGGCCAAGTCGGTGGTCGCGGGCACCGGCTGGCGGCCCTATCACGTCGAGGTCTACCTGGCCGTGGCACTGCTGTATTTCGCGGCCAGCCTGGCGCTGTCGCGCGTGGCGCGGGCCATGGAAGGCCGGCGGGGCTGACCGGGCCTGGCTAGCGTGCGGCCGCCAGCCGTTGCAGCCAGGCGGGGCGCGGCGCGGCGTCCAGCCAGTTCTTCACGATCAGCCCCAGTTCGGTGTCACCCGAAATGCGCAGCCGGCGCTGGAAGAACAGCGTGTCGGCATCGGTCTCGGCGCGCATCAGCGCCAGCAGGTCGGCCAGCCGCGCACCCAGTTCCAGCTCGCAGGGCGAGCCGTCCCAGCGCGGGCGGAAGGCGCCGCCGCGCACCGCGAAGCCGCTGCGCAAGCCCAGGTCTTCGACGGTGATGGCAAAGCTGCGGCCGTCCAGCTCCGGCGGTGGCGCGAGCCATTTCAGGCGCCGCGCCAGTTCCAGCCCGGTCGCGAAATGCAGCGAAGCCAGCGGCGCCGGCACGCGCCGCCCCAGGCGCGCCACCACGGACGGCAAGGTGAAGGCAGAGTGGCTCATGCGCGCTCCTGCCAGGCGATGCCCGATTGGCCATGGAAATAGCCGTTGCAGCGGCCGATGCCGGCAGGCGGCGCCACCTCGTCCTGCGCCCGGCCCTGGCGCGCGGCGTCCAACGCGGCGATGGCCTCCAACGTGCCGCTCGATTGCGGGCTGACGCGCAGCACCTGCGCGCCCAGGTCGGCCAGGTACGCCGCCTGGTCCAGCAGATCCAGGCACGCGGCCGATTGCACCTGGATGCCGTTGATCGCCAGGAATTCGCGCGATTCGCGGGTGCGCATGTCCAGGCCGTCGGGATGCTCGATGCAGCGAAAGCCGCAGTCGTCCTTCTTCAGGCGGAAATGGCGCGCGGTAAAGCAGCGGGCCGAAAACGCCAGCGCCATGCGGCCCCACACCATCACTTCGGCCTGCAAGCCCGCCGGCCGCTCGGCCAGCAGCCGGGCCAGCGCGTTCACATGCATTTCCAGCGGCGCCACGAAGCGCGCCGCACCCCGCGCGGCCAGCCAGTCCAGCGTGCCGCCGTGGTACGCGTTCATGTGCGGACCGGCCACGAACGGCCGCCCGCCCAGGTGGCGCAGCGCGCCGACCTCGCCGGCTTCCACCATGAAGTCGCCCTGCTCGCACAGGCGCCGCAACGCCGCAGCCTCGGCGCCGGTTTCGATCAGCGTGCGGGCCGACAGCACCACGTCCTTGCCGGCGGCGCGCAGGTCGCGCGCCAGGTCCAGCCAGTCGTCGGCGCGCAGCTCGTGGCGCCGGCTACAGACGGTTTCGCCCACGTAGAGGATGTCGACGGGGCTGTCGGCCAGCGCCGCATAGCATTCCAGCGTGCGCGCACGCGGCCAGTAATACAGCAGCGGACCCGCCGAAATGCGGAAAGCCTTGGGTGTCATTTCCATGGACGTTCGAATGCGCCTTGCGTAACTTGAGAGCCCTCGGCATGGCGCGCCAGCATGGCGTTCCAGTCGGGGCGCGGGGAATAGCGGTTGGGATCGGCATGGGCGCTGTCCAGCGCCGCGCGCAGCGTGGACACCACCTGCGTGACGTAGGCCGGGCTGCGCTGGCGCCCTTCTATCTTCACGGCCGACACGCCCATTTCGGCCAGCTTGGGCAACAGGCCGATGGCGTTCAGGCTGGTGGGTTCTTCCAGCGCGTGGTCGGCGTGGCCGTCGACCTCGAAGCGGCCCTTGCACAGCGTGGGGTACGCGGCCGGCTCGCCGGGTTCGTAGCGGTCGATCAGAATGCCGTTCAGGCGCGCGTCCAGGCGGCCGTCCTGCTCGACCCAGCGCACCGCGCCGGCCGGCGAACAGACGCCCTTGTTGTTGGGCGAATCGCCGGTGGCGTATGAAGACAGTAGGCAGCGTCCTTCGGCCATGACGCACAGGCTGCCGAAGCCGAACACCTCGACCTCGACGCTGACGTTGGCGCAGATGCGTGCAATTTCGGCCAGGGTCAGCACGCGTGGCAGCACCACGCGGCGGATGCCGAACTGCTCTTTCATCAGCTCGATGGCGTCGGCGTGCGTGGCCGAGCCTTGCACCGACAAGTGCAGCCGCAGGTCGGGATAGCGGTCGCGGGCATAGCCCAGCAGGCCGGCGTCGGACATGATGACCGCGTCGGCGCCCAGCGCGTAGGCGGCATCGACCGCCTCGCGCCATTCCTGGCCACGGCCGGGCTGCACAAAGGTGTTGATGGCGAACAGCACCTGGCGGCCCTTGGCGTGAGCCAGCGCAACGCCGTCGCGGATATCGTTTTCGGTGAAATTGAGCCCGGCGAAATTGCGGGCGTTGGTGGCGTTCTTCAGGCCCAGATAGACGGTGTCGGCGCCTGCCTCGATCGCCGCCTTCAGCGCGGCCAGGCTGCCGGCGGGCGCCACGAGTTCCAACGGAGAGGTTCGGGTATGCATGCCGGCCAGTCTAGGGGCCGGCCGCCGGCAAAGCCTTGTCGAAGATCAAACGCGCTGGCGACGGGCCAGGTCAACCGTCAAACGGCGCCTGTTCAGGCCGGGTCGTCGCCGTGCAGGCCATGCTCGACCGCGTACACGGCCACTTGCACCCGGCTGGTCAGGTTGAGCTTTTTCAGCACGTTCTGCACGTGGATCTTGACGGTGCTTTCGCTGACATCGAGTTCGCGCGCGATGACCTTGTTGCTGGCGCCGCGCGCCAGGCACTGCACGATCTGGCGTTCGCGCGCGGTCAGGCGGTGGCGTTCGGCCTGCCCGGACGGCCCGGACCCATTGGCCGCCAGATTGGCCTGGCCGCGGAATTGTTCGACCAGCTTGGCCGTCATGCTTTCGGCAATGACGGGTTCGCCGCCCGCCGCGCGGCGGATGGCCGAGGTCAGCACGTCGGCATCGATGTTCTTGAGCAGGTAGCCGCGGGCGCCGTCGCGCAGCGCCTGGCCCAGCTCGTCGGCTTCTTCGGACACGGTCAGGATGATGACCGCGCTGGTCGGCACGTCCTGCGTCAGCAGCTGCAACGTTTCCAGGCCCGACAGGCCGGGCATGTTCAAGTCCAGCAGCACCACATCGGGCTTGAGTTCCTTGGCGCGCTTGACGCCTTCGACCCCGTCGCCGGCTTCGGCCACGATTTCGAAATCGGGCTGGCGTTGCAACAGCAGGCGCATGCCCGAGCGGAACAGGGTGTGGTCGTCGACGAGCAGGATACGGATGGGCATGGTCTTGATGGGGTCAGGCGGCCTGGCGTTCGGCGCCGGGCAGCAGCAGCGCGATGTGCGTGCCGTGGCCGGGACGGGATTGCATGTTAATCGTGGCGTGCATGCGCGCGGCGCGTTCGCGCATGATGTGCAGGCCCACGTGGGCCTCGCCGCGGCGCGCCACTTCGGCCGGGTCGTAGCCCTGGCCGTTGTCGATGATGTCCAGGCTGAAATCGCGCGCGTTGTGCACGCGGATCTCGACCCGGTCGGCCTCGGAATGCTTGCGCACGTTGGACAGCGCTTCCTGCAGGATGAACAGCACCTGCAATTGCTGCTCGGGCGGCAGCGGCGCGCCCTCGCCCTGCTCGAACGCCAAGGTGATGGACAGGCCGGTCTGGCGGCGAAAGCGTTCCACCGTGTCCTGCATGGCGTCGCGCAGATCGCCCTGGCCCAGCTTGCTGCGGAAATTGGTCAACAGCTCGCGCACGTCCTGGTAGCTTTCGTCCACGCCGGTGCGCAGCAGCGGCAGGATCTCGTCGATCTCGGCCTGGTCGCCGCGCTTGACCGCCGCATCCAGCAATTGCAGTTGCAGGTTCAGGAAGTTCAGCCCCTGCGCCAGGCTGTCGTGCAGGCCCTGGGCCACCAGCCCGCGCTCTTGCACCACGGCCAGCTGGCGCGCCTGGGCGGAGAGGCGGCGGTTGTCCAGCGCCACGCCCAGGTGCTGCCCCAGGGTTTCCAGCAACTGCGATTCAGACGGCGCCAGTTGCCGCGGGCTGCGGAAATGCAGCGAATACGAGCCCAGCACCTCGTCGCGGGTCACGATGCGAAACACGGCCACGCTGGCAAAGCCGTCGCGCTGGCAGTTCAGGTCTTGCGGCGCCGGCGCCTGGCGCAGGTCCTGAATGACGATCACGCCGGCCTGGCGCGTGGCCACGCCGCAGTAGCAGTCGTCCACCCGCATGCAGTGTTCGGATTCGACCAGGTCTTCGGACAGGCCCACCGACACCACCAGGTTGAGTGTGTCGTTGTCCGGGTCCAGCGCGCGGATGCTGCCGCCTTCGGCGTCGAACTGCAGCATCACCCGGCGCAGGAAGCCCTGGCACATGGCCTCGATCTCGTTGGGCTGGTTCAGGAAGGCGGCCATGTCGTACAGCGCGCCGATGTCGCGGTTCTGCGCGGCCAGCTGGGCGGTCTTTTCGCCCACCCGCTGCTCCAGCCCCGTGTACAGGCCCTGCAATTCGTCGGCCATGCGGTTGAAGCCGCGCGCCAGCACGCCGAATTCGTCGCGGCTTTCGACCGGCAGGCGGGTGCTGAATTCGCGCGCCGCCATGCGCTGCAGGCCGTCGCGCAGCCGCAGCACGGGCGAGATGATCCACAGGTACAACAGGTAGATCATGGCCAGGGTGCCGGCGCTGGCAATCGCCGCCAACACCCCCTGCGACAGCCGCAGCGACGTGGTCTTGCCGGCGTTGTCCTGCTCGATCATGCGCACCAGGGCGTCGGCGCGGGCCACGAAATCGGGCAGCGTTTCCAGATATTCGGCGGCGTCTTCGCGTTCGATGGCACGCACCGCCGCCGGCCGCATGATGCTGCGCCAGTAATCGGCCACGCCCAGCCATTGCTCGCGGATGGCCGGATCGTTGGGAATGAACAGCGGCCGCGCCGGGTTGCCGCGCGCCAGCCGGGCGATGGTGTCGTCCATCAGGCGCAGCTGTTCGTCGGTGCGGACCTGCCGGCCAGCCTGCGGCCGCATCAATTCCACCGCCACCCGGTTGGCGCGCATGCGCAGGCTGCCGGTATCGTTGATGGCGGCGCCCGCGCCTTCCAGCTGCCACGACAGCCACAGCGTCCAGCTGACCATGCTGAGCACCACGATCAGCGCCACCAGCGAACTGGCGATGATGCGGGTGGACAGGCGATGCCGCGACGACGGCAGGCCGTCGGCATCGGCGGGGGTGGCGGACAGAGGCATGGAAGCGGGACTTGCAGGGACTTTCAAGGGAAATCGCAGACGATCAGTGTAGTTCAGTCCCGCCCGACCGTGCGCCGGATGAACGCGGCCACCGCCGCCGGATCGTTCAGGGGCAGGCACGGCAAGGCCGTGTCCAGCTCGGCGTCGGTCACCACCGCCAGGAAGCCGGGGTCGTCGCCGTGCAGCGGCGGCTTGCCCAGCGCCGGCCGGTAGACCTCGATGCGCGGAATGTCGGCCGCCTTGAAGCCTTCGACCAGCACCAGGTCGGCCGGCGCCAGCCGGGCCACCTGCTCTGCCAGCGACGGCTCCGGGGCGTCGCGCAGTTCATGCACGATGGCGTAGCGAAAGGGCGAGGCCACCATTACTTCGCGCGCGCCGGCCAGGCGAAAGCGCGCGCTGTCTTTGCCGGGCGGCTCCATCTGGAAATCGTGGTGGCTGTGCTTGATGACGCTGACCGCCAGCCCGGCTGCGCCCAGGAGCGGCAGCATGGCCTCGATCAGGGTGGTCTTGCCGCTGCCGGAGCGGCCGGCGATGCCGAATACAGGGGTCATGCTGGCTCCGTGAACAAGGGACACACGATGGGCAGAAACGCATCCGCCCGCGCCGAGTATGCCAGCAAAGCCCCCGCCACCAGGTCGAAATACCAGCCGTGCAAGGTCAGCTCGCCCGCCGCCACCCGCCGCCCCACGCAGGGCAAGGCTTCCAGGTTACGCAGCGAAATCAGGATGGACGCCTGCTCGCAGGCCCGCCGCCGCTCGGCGCGGGACGCCTCGGGCATCTGGCTCAACACGCGTTGGCGGGCCGGTTCGGCGATGTCCATCCAGCGGTTCAGGTAGTCGGGGTCGCCGTCGCTGCGGGCGGGCCGGTCCATCAGCGCGCGGATACCGCCGCATTGCGCGTGGCCCAGCACGATGATCCGGCTGACCGCCAGTTGTTCGACGGCGAACTGGATCGCGGCCAGCACGCCGTGGTGGCCCTGGTCGCGGTCGGCCGGCGGCACCAGGTTGGCCACGTTGCGCACGGTGAAGATGTCGCCGGGGTCGCAGCCCAGCAGCATGGCCGGGTCGACCCGCGAATCGCAGCAGCCCACCAGCAAGGTGCTGGGATGCTGGCCGTCGCGCAGGTTGCGGTACAGCGACGGGGTGGCTTCGTAGTATTGGTGCTGGAAGCGCTGGAAGCCGTCGACCAGCCGTTCGATGTCGCCCATGCGTTGGCCCATGCCTCACCCTCCCGTCTGCGACATGAAGCGCACGATGCGCTCGGGCCGGGTGGTGAATTCGTGCCGTTCGGGCTTGGCGGCAATGCCGGCCCGGATCGCCGCTTGCAGCTCGGCGTCGCTGGCCCCGGCGCGCAGCAGGTGGCCCAGCGGCACCTGGTCTTCCTGGCCCAGGCACAGGTACAGCGTGCCGTCCACGCCCAGGCGGACGCGGTTGCAGGTGGCGCAGAAGTGCCGCGACAGGGGCGTGATGACGCCCAGGGCCGGCGCCCCGGCGCCCGCCGTCCAGTAGCGCGCCGGGCCTGCGCCCTGCCCGGCCAGCGCCGGCACCAGGCCATGGTCGGCCGCCAGCCGCGCGCCCAGGGCGCCCAGGTCGGCATGGCGGTAGCGGCGGCCGCTGTCACCGATGGGCATGGGTTCGATCAGGCGCAGGATGAAGCCCTGCGCCAGCGCGTAGCCCAGCAGCCGGCGCACGTCGGCCTCGGGCGTGGCGGCGTGCACCACGCTGTTGAGCTTGATGGGGGCAAAGCCGGCATCGCGGGCCGCCATCAGGCCGGACAGCACCGCGTCCAGGCAGTCGCGGCCAGTGATGCGGGTGAATTCGGCTGCGTCCAGCGTGTCCAGGCTGATGTTGAGCCGGCGGACCCCGGCCGCGCGCAACGCCTGGGCGTGGCGCGCCAGCTGGGTGCCGTTGGTGGACACCGACAGGTCGGCCACGCCGGGCAGCGCCGCGATGGCGCCGGCCAGGTCCGCCACGCCGCGGCGCAACAAGGGTTCGCCGCCGGTCAGGCGCACCTTGCTCACGCCCAGGCCGGCGAACAGGCCCACCAGCCGCGCCATTTCGTCATGGCGCAGCCAGTTGGCGGGCGTCTCGAATCCCTTGAAGCCCTTGGGCATGCAGTAGCCGCAGCGCAGGTCGCAGCGGTCGGTGACCGATACCCGCAGGTAGTCGATGCGACGGCCATGACCGTCAACCAGCCCCTGCGGCGCCGGCGCGGCGCCCGAGGAATCGCTTGCCGGTCGCGGGTTCATGACGGGCTCCCGAAGACGCGGTCGTCCTCTGCCCCGCCCAGGTCGATGCCGCGCACGTCGGCGCGCTCGACCAGGAGCTTCACGTACTGGCGCCAGGCCGTGTCGCGGCTGAGCGCCGACAAGGCCGCTGCGATCTGCTCGCGCACCTCGTCAAAGGGCAGCCGCCGCCCTTCCACCCTCCGCGTCACCCGCACGATATGCAGACCGTGGCGGGTTTGCAGCACCTGCGGCAACAGGCCGCCGGCCGGCAAGGCGAACACCGCCTTTTCGAATTCAGGCACCGTGTCGCCGCGCCCCAGCTGCCCCAGGTTGCCGCCCAGCGCGGCCGAGGGGCAATTGGACTGCTGCCGCGCCACCTCGGCAAAGCGCGACGGATCGGCCAGCAGGTCCGCCAGCACCGCGTCCGCATGGGCGCGCAG
Organism: Achromobacter sp. DH1f; assembly: GCF_000633435.1. Taxonomy (NCBI): domain Bacteria; kingdom Pseudomonadati; phylum Pseudomonadota; class Betaproteobacteria; order Burkholderiales; family Alcaligenaceae; genus Achromobacter; species Achromobacter sp. DH1f. The sequence continues at coordinate 67,561 of NZ_AYMF01000021.1, forward strand.
CATGTCCAGGTTCACGCCCGGCGTGACCTGGAACAGGATGTGGTCGGCCTCGATCAGTTCGCCCACCACGAAGCGCTGCGGGTTGGACTGGTAATAGCGCAGGCAGGCGGCCTCGTCGGCCTCGGGCGTCGGGGCCTGGCGGTCCAGCAAGGCGCCGATGATCTCGTCCTCGCGGGCCAAGTCCGGGGTGAGGCTTGGGTCTGCACTGCAACCTGCCTCCGCCCGCGCGCCCTCCCCTTGATCCACGCCCTGCCGCGCCGCCTCGTCCAGCAGCACGCGCCGCAGCACCAGCGCCGTGATGGCGGCGCGCATGGGGTTGGCGGCATCCGCGTGCCGCGGCAGTTCTTGTTCCAGCTCGGCGTCGTTCAGTTCGACGCCATTGACGATCACAGGCATGTCCGGCTCCTTGGAAAACGCGCCTCAGCGCGGACGCACCAGTTGCCAGGCGCGGCCCAGGTAGCCCAGCGACGCAAAGCCGCTCCAGACATGCACCAGCCGGGTGAAGGGAAAGATCACGAACAGCGTCAGGCCCATGAACAGGTGCGCCTTGAACAGCAGCGGCACGTCGGCAATGTGGCTGGCGGCGTCGCCGCGCAGGGTCACGATGTGCTGCGCCCAGGTCATCAGGCGCACCATCATCTCGCCGTCCATGTGGCCGGCCGACAGCGCAATGGTCGACAGGCCCAGCAGCAGGGTCACCAGAATCCACAGCAACAGCAGCTTGTCGCCAGGGCGAGTGGTCTTGCGGATGCGCGGGTCGCTCAGGCGGCGGTGGATCAGGATCAACAGGCCGATCAGGCACAGCCCGCCCATGACGCCGCCGGCCACCATGGCCACCGTCTGCTTGAGCGTGTGCGACACGCCCAGCCAGTCCCACACCGCCACGGGCGTCAACAGGCCCGCCAGGTGGCCGAAGAACAGCCCCAGGATGCCGATGTGGAAAAGGATATTGCCCAGCCGCAACTGGCCGCGGTGCAGCAGCTGCGAGCTGTCCGTCTTCCAGGTGTATTGCTCGCGTTCGAAGCGCGCCAGGCTGCCGAGCAGGAACACCGTCAGCGCGATGTAGGGGTAGATGCCGAAGAGGAACTGATTCAGGGAATTCATGATGCTTGGGTCCTGAAAAGACGGGGATTCAATGGGCGGCGGGCGCGCGCGGATAGAACCGCACCGCCTGCGCGCCATCGCCCGAGAACGGCCGCAAGAGCGGCTCGACGCCATCGGGACCGGCGCCGAAGGTTTCCATCGCCTCGTCCATGTCGCGCACCGGCGGCGCGGTCTGTTCGCGCGGCGTCACCCGCGACAGGCCGCGCAGCACGGCGAACACGCTGGCATAGGGGCTTTCGCTGCGGGCCAGGCGCGCGCCCACCGCCGCCAGCACGTGGATGGCCTCGTCCAGCAGGTCCTGCGCCACGGCCGGGTCGATCACGCCCAGGAATTCCAGGAACAGCGGCACGTGGTCCGGCAGTTCGGACACCACCGGCTCGAAGCCATGGCCGCGGTAGGTATCCAGCAGGTCGACCATGGCCTGGCCGCGGTCGCGGCTTTCGCCGTGCACGTGTTCGAACAGGTGCAGCGAATGCGCCCGGTTGCGGTCGAAGGTGGCGACGTAGGTTTCCTGCAGGGCGATCAGGTCGTGGCTGGCCAGATGGGCAACCAGCGGTTGCAGGGTCTCCTCGGCGTCCGGGTAGGCGGCCAGCCGCTCTTCGAGTTCGGGCAGCGCATCCACCAGGTCCTGTTCGGGGTAGCAGAGCAGCGCGGAAAGCAGGTGATAGAGTTTCATGGCGTTTCTCCTGGGTCAGGCCGTGGCGGCCTTCTTGCGCGACTTGGGCATGTCGATGAAGATCTCGCTGCCCTGGGGCTTGCGGCCGAACAGCGTGCCTTCCGACACCCCGCCCGAGCAGCCGTTGCCGAAGGTGAAGCCGCAGCTGCCCTTCTCGTTGAAGCTGTCTTCGACGATTTCCTTGTGGCTGCTGGGCACCACGAAGCGGTCTTCGTAGTTGGCGATCGCCATGATGCGGTACATGTCCTGCACGGTGGCCTCCGTCAGGCCCACCTGTTCCAGCAATGCGGTGTCACGTTCGCCGTGCACGGTTTCCGACCGCTTGTAGGCGCGCATGGCCAGCATGCGTTCCAGTGCCTGCAAGACCGGCGCTTCCTTGCCGGCGGTCAGCAGGTTGGCCAGGTAGCGCACCGGAATGCGCAGGCTGGCCACATCGGGAATCATGGCGCTCTTGCCCAGCGTGCGCTGCGGCATCTGGCCGGCTTCGGCCGCCGTCTGGATGGGCGACAGCGGCGGGATGTACCAGACCATCGGCAAGGTGCGGTATTCGGGGTGCAGCGGGAAGGCGACGCGCCACTCCACAGCCATCTTGTAGACCGGCGACTGGCGCGCGGCTTCCAGCCACGATTCGGGAATGCCCTGTTCGCGCGCGGCGGCGATCACCTCGGGCGAATGCGGGTCCAGGAACAGGCCCAGCTGCGATTCGTACAGGTCCTGTTCATCGCCCACGGCGGCGGCGCGTTCGATCTGGTCGGCGTCGTACAGCAGCACGCCCAGGTAGCGGATGCGGCCCACGCAGGTCTCCGAACACACGGTGGGCTGGCCCGCTTCGATGCGCGGATAGCAGAAGGTGCACTTCTCGGCCTTGCCGCTGTGCCAGTTGTAGTAGATCTTCTTGTACGGGCAGCCCGAGATGCACATGCGCCAGCCGCGGCATTTGTCCTGGTCGACCAGCACGATGCCGTCGTCTTCGCGCTTGTAGATCGAGCCCGACGGGCAGCTGGCGACACAGGCCGGGTTCAGGCAGTGCTCGCACAGGCGCGGCAGGTACATCATGAAGGTGTTCTCGAAGGTCGAGTACATCTCTTTCTGCACGCCTTCGAACAGCGCGTCGCGGCTGCGCGCGGCGAATTCGCCGCCCAGGTCGTCTTCCCAGTTCGGGCCCCAGACGATCTTGTCCATCTTCTTGCCGGTCAGCACCGACACCGGGCGCGCGGTGGGCGGCGTCTGCGACAGGGGCGCGTTCTTCAGGTGCTCATAGTCGAAGGTGAAGGGTTCGTAGTAGTCGTCGATCTGCGGCAGGTTGGGGTTGGCGAACAGGTTGGCCAGGATGCGCAGCTTGCCGCCCTGGCGCGGTTCCAGCTTGCCGGCCGCGGTGCGCTTCCAGCCGCCCTTCCACTTTTCCTGGTTTTCCCATTCCTTGGGATAGCCGATGCCGGGCTTGGTTTCGACGTTGTTGAACCAGGCGTATTCGACGCCGTCGCGGCTGGTCCAGACGTTCTTGCAGGTGACCGAGCAAGTGTGGCAGCCGATGCACTTGTCCAGGTTCAGCACCATGCCGATTTGGGCGCGTATCCTCATGATTGCTTCTCTTCCAGTTGCGTTGCGGCGGCGGGGTCTTCCACCAGCGGGCCTTCCATCCAGTCCACTTTCTTCATCTTGCGCAGCACCACGAATTCGTCGCGGTTGGCGCCCACGGTGCCGTAGTAATTGAAGCCGTAGGCCTGCTGCGCGTAGCCGCCGATCATGTGCGTGGGCTTGAGCACCGTGCGCGTGACCGAGTTATGGATGCCGCCGCGCTTGCCGCTGGTTTCCGCGCCCGGCACGTTCACGATCTTTTCCTGGGCGTGGTACATCAGGCACATGCCCACCGGCACGCGCTGGCTGACCACCACGCGGGCGGTCAGCGTGCCGTTGACGTTGAAGACCTCGACCCAGTCGTTGTCGACCAACCCGGCCTGCTTGGCCTCGGTCTCGGACACCCACACGTGGGGGCCACCGCGACTGAGCGTCAGCATGCGCAGGTTGTCGGAATAGGTGCTGTGGATGCCCCACTTCTGGTGCGGCGTCAGCCAGTTCAGCACCAGTTCCTTTTCACCGTTGGGGTAGCGGCCCAGCATCGGCGCGATGGTCTTGGTGTCGATGGCGGGCTTGTACACGCACAGGCCTTCGCCGAAATCCAGCATCCAACGGTGGTCCTGGTAGAACTGCTGGCGGCCGGTAATGGTGCGCCATGGGATCAGTTCGTGCACGTTGGTGTAGCCGGCGTTGTAGCTGACCTCTTCGCTTTCCAGGCCCGACCAGGTGGGCGCCGAAATGATCTTGCGCGGCTGCGCCTGGATGTCGCGAAAGCGGATCTTGTCGTGCTCGCGGCCCACGGCCAGGTGGGTGTGGTCGCGCCCGGTGATCTTGCCCAGCGCTTCCCAGGCCTTGACCGACACGTGGCCGTTGGTCTCGGGGGCAAAGGTCAGAATCATCTCGGCCGCGTCGATGGCGGTGTCCAGCCGCGGCCGGCCCTGGCTCACGCCCGCCTCGGCCACGTTGTCATTGATGCCGCCCAGTTCGTGCACTTCGTGCTCGGTGTTCCAGTTGATGCCCTTGCCGCCGTTGCCCAGCTTGTCCAGCAGCGGGCCCACCGACGTGAACTTGCGGTAGATGTCGTTGTAGTCGCGTTCCACCACTGTCATGTTGGGCGCCGTCTTGCCCGGCACCAGGTCGCACTGGCCCAGCTTCCAATCCTTGGGTTCGAAGGCCTGGCCCAGTTCGCCCGGGGTGTCGTGCATCAGCGGGGTCAGCACCAGGTCGCGGCGCTTGCCCAGGTAGGGGCCGCCGATGTCGCTGAACTTCTTGGCGAGCAGCTTGTAGATTTCCCAGTCGGTCTTGCTTTCCCACAGCGGCTGCACCGCTTCGCTCAACGGGTGGATGAACGGGTGCATGTCCGACGTGTTCAGATCGTCTTTCTCGTACCAGGTGGCGGTGGGCAGCACGATGTCGCCGTACAGGCAGGTGGTGCTCATGCGGAAATCCAGCACCGTCAGCAGGTCCAGCTTGCCTTCGGCCGCGTCTTCTTCATAGGTGACCTCGGTCGGCCGGATCGCGTCGCCCTCGTCGCCGAAGACGGCGTTCTGCGTGCCCAGCAGGTACTTCAGGAAGTACTCGTGGCCCTTGCCGCTGGAACCCAGGATGTTCGAGCGCCACACGAACATGTTGCGTGGGAAGTTGGCGGGATCGTCGGGGTTTTCGCACGACATTTTCAGCGCGCCGGACTTGAGCTGTTCCGCGGCGAAGGCCACCGGGTCCTTGCCGGCGGCCGCGGCCTGGTCGGTCAGGTCCAGTGGATTGGTGCGCAGCTGCGGCGCCGACGGCAGCCAGCCCATGCGCTCGGCGCGGGCGTTCAGGTCGATCATGCTCAGGTCGCCATAGCGGCCGCGGTCGGCGGTGGGGCCCAGCACTTCCTGCACGTGCAGCTTTTCGTGGCGCCATTGGCTGGTGTGGGCGTAGAAGAACGAGGTGCCGTTCATCTGGCGCGGCGGGCGCACCCAGTCGGACGCGAACGCCAGCGGTGCCCAGCCGAACTGCGGCCGCAGCTTTTCCTGGCCCACGTAGTGCGCCCAGCCGCCGCCGCTCTTGCCCACGCAGCCGCACATCATCAGCATGTTGATGATGCCGCGGTAGATCATGTCCATGTGGTACCAGTGGTTCAGGCCGGCGCCCACGATCACCATCGACTTGCCTTCGGTGTCGTGCGCGTTCTGCGCGAACTCGCGCGCCACCTGGATCACCTGCGCGCGCGGCACGCCGGTGTGCTTTTCCTGCCAGGCCGGGGTGTAGGGCACGTCATCGTCATACGACGTGGCGACATTGCCGCCGCCCAGGCCGCGGTCCAGGCCGTAGTTGGCCATCTGCAGGTCGTACACGCTGGCCACCAGGGCCTCGCTGCCGTCCGCCAGGCGGATGCGGCGGGCCGGCACGTTGCGCACCATCAGATCGTCGTGTTCGGCGCCGAAGTACGGAAAGCCCACGCCCACCACGGCATCGGCCCGGTCGATCAGGCTGAGTACCGGTTCGATCTCGCGGCCGCTGCCGCCGTCGCGCGATTCCAGGTTCCAGCGGCCGACCTTCTCGCCGCCGTTGACCGCGCCCTCGCCCCAGCGGAAACCGATGCTGCCGTTGGGCGCCACCAGGTCGCCGCTGGCGGCATCGATGACCAGGGTCTTCCAGTCGGGGTTGTTCTGTTCGCCCAGCGCGCCGTCCAGGTGCGAGGCGCGCAGGAAGTGGTCGGGCGCGTAGAAGCCGTCGCGTTCCTGCAGCAGCACCAGCATGGGCATGTCGGTGTAGCGGCGCACGTAGTCGCGGAAATAGGCCGAGGCGCCCGACAGGTGGAATTCCTTCAGGATGACGTGGCCCATGGCCATGGCCAGCGCGGCGTCGGTGCCCTGCTTGGGCGCCAGCCAGATGTCGCCGAACTTGACCATTTCGCCGAAGTCGCTGGATACCGCCACCGTCTTGGTGCCCTTGTAGCGAACCTCGGTGTAGAAGTGGGCGTCGGGGGTGCGCGTCTGCGGCACGTTCGAGCCCCACACCATCAGGTAGGTCGAGTTGTACCAATCGGCCGATTCGGGCACGTCGGTCTGCTCGCCCCAGACCTGCGGGCTGGCCGGCGGCAGGTCGCAATACCAGTCGTAGAAGCTGAGACACGCGCCGCCCAGCAGGCTCAGGTAGCGGGCCCCGGCGGCGTAGCTGACCATCGACATGGCGGGAATCGGCGAAAAGCCGATCAGGCGGTCAGGGCCGAATTGCTTGATGGTGTAGGCGTTGGCGGCGGCGATCATTTCCATCGCCGTGTCCCAGTCGGTGCGCACGAAACCGCCCAGGCCGCGAACCGACTTGTAGCGCTTGGCGCGCACGGGGTCCTGGCTGATCCATTCCCAGGCCGCGATCGGGTCCATGGTCTTGCGGGCCTCGCGCCACATTTCCATCAGGCGGCCGCGCATCATCGGGTACTTCACGCGCTGGGCGGAATAGACGTACCAGCTGTAGGACGCGCCCCGCGGACAGCCGCGCGGCTCGTGGTTGGGCAGGTCGGGCCGCGTGCGCGGGTAGTCGGTCTGCTGGGTTTCCCAGGTGATCAGGCCATTCTTGACGTATACCTTCCACGAGCACGAGCCCGTGCAGTTCACGCCGTGGGTCGAGCGCACCACCTTGTCGTGCTGCCAGCGGGCGCGATAGGCGTTTTCCCACTTGCGGTCTTCATTGACCAGCTCGCCGTGACCGTCCGCGAAGGTGGATTTCACCCGCGACATGAACTTCAACCGGTCCAGAAAATGACTCATTATGGTTCTCCAAGGGCGCCGGGTTTGCCGGCGCGTACTGCAATCAGTGCTGTCCAGACCACTTTAGGCGCGGGCCCGGCGGGCGACCATTCGCCAGTGGCATAGGCCGGGCGCGGCAGAGTGACTAGTCACCCCGGCCAGTCCGGCGCTTCAGCAGGGCACCGGCGCATTACGGCGCGCGTAGTACCACCAGGTGATCACCATGCAGGTGGCGTAAAAGCCGATGAAGCAATAGAGCGCGGCCTGCGCCCCGCCCGTCATCTCCAGCGAGGTGCCGAAGCTGCGCGGGATGAAAAAGCCGCCGTAGGCGCCGATCGCGCCGGAAAAGCCCAGCACTGCCGCGGATTCACGCGCCGCGTCCGTCAGCGCCTGCTTCTGGGCGGCCGCCCCCTTGCCTTGCGCGGCCTGGGTGCGCTCACGCAGGAAAATCACGGGAATCATGCGGAAGGTGGACCCGTTGCCCACGCCGGTCAGCGCGAACAGCACGATGAACATGGCCAGAAAGCCGTTGAAGTCACCGCCCTGCCCGTGCACCGGCAGGAACGCCATCACGCCCAGCACGGCGGCGATCATGCCGGCGAAGGTGAACAACGTGACCCGCGCGCCACCCAGCTTGTCGGACACCCAACCGCCCACCGGCCGGGTCAGCGAGCCGACCAGCGGCCCCAGGAAGGCATAGGTCATGGGGTCGACCTGCGGGAACAAGGTCTTGGTCAGCATGGCGAAGCCCGCCGAAAAGCCGATGAACGAGCCGAAGGTGCCCACGTACAGCCAGCACATCAGCCAGTTGTGCTTGCGCTTGAAGATCACGGCCTGGTCGGCAAACGACGCACGCGCATCGGCGATGTCGTTCATGCCGAACCACGCGGCCAGGGACGCCAGCGCGATGGGCAGGACCCAGATGAAGCCGGCGTTCTGCAGCCACAGGCTGCGCGGCGTGTCGCCCGCCACCGTCTGCGGATCGCCGCCAAGCGCGCCGAACATGCCCACCGAGATCACCACCGGCACCACGAACTGCGCCAGCGACACACCCAGGTTGCCGATGCCGGCGTTCAGCCCGGTCGCCAGGCCCTTCTTTTCCTTGGGAAAGAAAAAGCTGATATTGGCCATGCTGGAACTGAAATTGCCGCCGCCCAGGCCGCACAGCAGCGCCAGGATCAGCAAGGTGGGAAACGAGGTGGTCGGGTCGCGCAGCGCAAACCCCATGCCCAGCGCCGGAATCAGCAGCGAGGCGGTGGAGATCGCCGTCCACTTGCGGCCGCCGAACACCGGCACCAGGAACGAATAGAAGATGCGCAGCGTGGCGCCCGACAAGGCGGGCAGCGCGGTCAGCCAGAACAGCTGGTTCTTGGACAGCATGAAGCCGGCGCGGTCCAGGTTGACGACCACCACGCTCCAGAGCATCCAGATGCTGAACGCCAGCATCAGCGCGGGAATCGAGATCCACAGGTTGCGATTGGCGATGCGCGCGCCGGTCTGTTTCCAGAAGCCGGGGTTTTCCGGCTCCCAGCGCGCCAGGACATGGGTAGACATAGGGTTCTCCGATCAGGGGTCAGGCGGCTTGCCGCCGGGCGATGGCGGCGCTTTCGGGCCGGAAACTGAAATGCATGAAGATGAGCGAGACGCAGACCGTGCCGTACAGCAGCATGAAGGCGCTGGAGCGCACGCCGGTCAGGTCCAGCAGCACGCCGAACAGGATCGGCAGCACGAAGCCGCCCAGGCCGCCGGCCAGGCCGACGATGCCGGACACGGCGCCGATGTTGTCGCTGAACTCATCCGAGATGAACTTGAAGACCGAGGCCTTGCCGATCGCCATGGCGATGCCCACCACGAACAGCAGCACGGTGAAGCTGGTGGGGCCCAGGGCGATGTCGAACTGGCGCGGGCCGCCGGTGGTCAGCACAGTGAAATGGGTCTGCGGATAGCTCAGGATGAAGAACGCCACCCAGCACACCCACATCACCCACCAGGTGGTCTTGTAGGCGCCGTAGCGGTCAGAGATCCAGCCGCCCAGCGCGCGCAGCACGCCGCCCGGCAGGGAAAAGCAGGCCGCCAGCAGCGCCGCCAGCTTCATGTCGAAGCCGTATTCACCGATGTAGTACTTGGTCATCCACAGCGCCAGCGCCACGTAGCCGCCGAACACCACCGAGTAGTACTGGCAGTAGCGCCACACCCGCGGGTCCTTCAGCATGGCGAACTGGGCCGACAGGCTGGCCCCGCCCGCCACGCGGTGCGAGGGGTCCGATGCCGAGAACAGCCAGAACAGGATCGCCGTCACCAGCAGCGCCACGGCATATACCTGCGGCACGATCACCCAGGCGCCGCCCGCGGCCGCGATCAGCGCAGGCGCCACGAACTTGGTGATGGCCGAACCCGAATTGCCGGCGCCGAACACGCCCATGGCCAGGCCCTGCTTGCTGCGGGGAAACCAGCGCGCCACATAGGGCGTGCCAACGGAGAACGACCCGCCGGTCAGGCCCACGAACAGCGCCAGCACCAGGAACTGCCAGTACTGCGTGGCGTACGACAGCAGCCAGATCGGCACCACCGCCAGCAGCATCAGCACGAAGAACACAGGCCGGCCGCCGTAGCGGTCGGTCCAGATGCCCAGCGGCACGCGCACCAGTGAACCGGTCAGCACCGGCATGGCGGCCAGCAGGCCGAATTCGGTTTCAGACAGGCCCAGCTGGGCCTTGATGGGAATGCCCAGCACCGCAAAGATCATCCACACCGCAAAACAGATGGTGAAGGCGAAGGTGCTGGATACCAGGACCCGCATGGGCGCGCTGGCCGAGGGGTGAGTTGATGCCATGGTGATTCTCGCTTGTTGTGCACTCGGATACGACTGCACCCAGCGTAGGCATGCCGGGCGCGGCCCACCATTGCCCACCCGACCAAACACCCCCTGCCGTTGTGACTAGTCACCCCTGGGAAGCGGCCGCGTTTGCGCTGGATCAACCCGGCGCACTGGCCCGCGGCCGGCCGACGGTATTAATATGTATTTGAAATGCATGTTTATCGCCGCCATGGCGGCCACGACGGGCGGAGACCCCATGAACCCCTTGCTGACCCTGGAAGAACCCGCTGCGCCCCGCGACCAGAATCGTTCGCCGGCGCCCGACTGGCGCGCCTTCACGGAAATGGGCTTTCGCCCGCTGTACCTGGCCGGTTGCGCCTGGGCGCTGGTATCCGTACTGCTATGGGTGTTCGCGCCCGCCCGGCTGACGGGCCTGTTGACCGCCATGCCGTGGCACGCCCACGAAATGCTGTGGGGCTTTGTCGCCACCATCGCGGTGGGCTTTCTGCTGACGGCGGGCGCCAACTGGACCGGCAAGAATCCCCTGCGCGGCCTGCCGCTGGCGCTGCTGTGCGGCGTCTGGCTGGTGGCGCGCGCAGCCTACCTGGCGCCGGGCACGGCGGCGCTCTACGTCGCCGCGGGCGCCGATCTGTTGTTCTTCCTGTGGGGCGCCGCGGCGCTGGGCCGTTCGGTCTGGGTCACGCGCAACCGCCGCAATTATGGCGTGCCGCTGCTGCTGGTGGCGCTGGCCGCCGCCCACGTGCTGTATGTGCGCGCGGCCCTGGCCGGCGACTACCTGGCGCTGATGCGCTATTTCAATGCCGGCCTGCTGAGCATGGCGGTGCTGACCCTGCTGATCGCGCGGCGCGTGATCCCCTTCTTTGCCAAGCGCGCCGTCGCCGGCCTGGACATTCCCCCGCATACCCGCAGCGGCCATTGGCAACTGGCCACGGGCGTGCTGGCCATCGCCTGCCTGCTCGCGGGTGCCCCGCGCCTGGCTGCGCTGCTGCTGGCGGCCACGGGCCTGATTGCGCTGGCGCAATGGCTGGCCTGGAAGCCCTGGGCCGCGCGCCGCGTGCCCTTGCTGTGGATTCTGTACGCCGGTTATGCCGGCCTGGGCATCGGCCTGCTGGTGGGCGCGGCGCAACTGGCCGGCTATGTGCTGCGGCCCGCCTGGCCCGCGCACGTCATTGGCGTGGCCGGCTTTTCGGTGCTGATCCTGGGCATGGCCACGCGCACCGCGCTGGGCCACCTGGGCCGGCCGCTGCGCACCGACCGCAGCATGGTGCTGAGCTATGCGCTGGTGATCCTGGCGGCGCTGCTGCGCCTGGCCGCCCTGCTGCCCACCGCGGGCGCGCTAGGGCTGCTGCACGCGTCGGCTGGCGCCTGGGCGCTGGCGTTCGGGCTGTATCTGTGGCGCTTCACGCCCTGGATGGTGCGGCCGCGCTTTGACGCGCCGGCCAAGGGCGCGGCGCCGATGACGCGCATCGTGCCGGCGGGGCCGCGGCAGGCGCGTTGAACGCCCCGAGCGCCTTGAGCGCCTGGAGCACCTTCAGCGCCCTGAGCGTCTTGAGCGTCTTGGTCCGCCAAGGCCCCGACCAAATTACGCGCGGCCGTCGCGCCGCTTGTTCGCGTCCAGCTGCTTCTTCATGGCCTTCAGCCAGGCCTTGACCTGCTGCATGTCCACGAACTGCGTCAGCTCGAATTCCAGTTCGCCGATGTATTCCTCGGCGTCTTCGATCTCGGCGGCCAGGTCTTCCATCAGCTCGGCCGGGTCGATGTCCTGATCCGGATCGAAGTGAAAGCGGGCCGCGAAGTGCTCTTCGACCGCCAGCAGTTCACGCCGCACCGCCGCCAGTTGCGCCGCCAGGTCCGGGCCCGGATCGGGTTCGGCCGGCACCGCCAGCGCCAGCGTCACTGCGTGGGCCTGGATTTCGGCCAGCTCATCAGCCACCTCGGCATCGAAGTCCGACCCGCTGTGCTTCAAGTACACGGCCTTGAGCCGGTCCACGTCGCAGTCGGCGGGCGTGCCGTCCAGCACGATGGCCGCCAGCGTCTCTTGCCCCAGTTGCTGCACCAGTTCCGAGGCCAACTCACGCTCAGCGCGGGTCAGCTCTTTCTGCTTGCAGGCGTGGTCAAAGCACAGCACCAGCTTGGCCTTCAGTTCCAGCGCGGCCGATTCCAGGGGCGCCAGCACGTCTTCGAACTGCTTCTGGTACGCGGGTTCCACCTCGCGCCACAGGCGCAGCTTGGCGCGCGCGGCGTCCAGTTCGAGCGCGAGCGCTTCGGGGGATTGTTGTGACATGGCTGAAACCTGTTCGATGAATGCGGCGCACAGCGCGCCACGGCATGATTGGACGGCATTTTATCCCTGCGTGCGAACGCTTGCCGATTCCAGCCCCTGCGCCCACCCTGCGGCCATGGCTTGCACCTGCTGCACCGGGTCGGCCGCCAGGACCTGCTGGTTACGGCTCCGGCACACGTCGGGATCCGTGATGAACAGGGCCTGCGCATACCCGCGCGCCTGTTGCGTCAACTGCGCGGTCTTGGGCCCCCGAATTCGAGTGAAACGCTGCAGCGCGGCGTCCAGGGTGGCGCCGGCATCTTCCAGGCAACGCGCCAGGTGCCAGGCATCTTCCAACGCCTGGCAGGCGCCTTGCCCCGACGTGGGCAACGGCGCATGCGCCGCATCGCCCACCAGCAGCACGTTGGCCCGGCTCCAGACGGGTAGCGGCTCCAGGTCATGCACGGCAATCAGCCGCAAGGCCGCCGTGGGCGTGGCCTGGATGATCCGGGGGATCGGCCCCGCCCATTGGCCAAAAAGGCGTTGCACGTCGGCGCGCAGATCCGCCGCCCCGGCCTCGGCGGGACCTGGTGTATTGGGCCGCGCCTGGGCGGCAGCCCAATACACCAGGTCGCGCCGGACCGGCACCAGACCGAAGCGCTCGCCCACGCCCCAGTAGTCCTGGATGGCCATATCGTCCACCAATGCGCCGGCGTCCGACGCAACGCCGATCCAGTTCACGAAGCCCTGATACACCGGCGCGTTGTCGCCCGCCACGAAGCGGCGCGCGACCGAACCCATGCGGCCATCGGCGCCGATGAGCAGGTCGGGCCGAATGCGCACGCCGTTGTCGAACGTGGCCACGGCCCTGCCGCCGTCGTCCAATTCGATCTCCGTTGCGCGATGGCCATACAGGACGTCGATCCCGGCCCTGGCAGCGTGGTCCAGCAGTACGGCCAGCAAATCGCGCCGCAGGATCGTATGGGTGGGATAGCCCATCAATCGGTCCAGCAGCCCGATATCGATGCCGCCCAGCGGCTGGCCCGCCGAATCCAGTCGGCGCATCGCCACCGGCCGCCCCCCGAGCCTGGCGATGTCGCGCAACACCCCCAGCTCGTCCAGCACCAGACCGGCGTTGGGCCACAGCGTGACGCCGGCCCCCATGGTGGCCGGCCCGTCGCCGCGCTCGTAGACCTTGGGACGGTGCCCCAGTCGTTGCAGGGAAAGCGCGACGCTCAAGCCCGCCACGCCGCCGCCCACGATGCCGATGTCCATGTTGAAGACTCCTTGGAATGTTGCCGTCCACCGCCTGTGGGGGGACCAGATTCGAAACGAGACGGCATCGTAGATTGCGCCAGATGCGATAACTAGCATGCAAAAATAGGATCGTTTCTTACCTTATTCAGGATAATCATGCGACAGGCCATGGATCTGAATGCCGTGCGCGTCTACGCCGCTGTCGTCGACGAACAGAGTTTCGCGGGGGCCGCGCGCCTGCTGTCGATGCCCTCGTCCAACGTCAGCCGGCACGTGGCCACGCTGGAAAAAAAGCTGGGCGCCCGGTTGCTGGAACGCAGCACGCGCCACCTGCGCATGACCGAGGCCGGCCAATTGCTGTACCAACGCGCCAAGCCCCTGCTCGATGCGCTGGCCAGCACGGAAGAGGAACTGGGCGCCGTGCGGCGCGAACTGCGCGGCCCGCTGAAGATGTGCATGCCCGGCGAGGCGCCGCGGCTGCTCGCCCCCATCCTGGCCGAGTTCTGCGATCTGCACCCCGCCATCGAGCTGGAATGCGATACCCGCCTGACGGGCATCGACGCGCTGCGCGAAGACGTGGACCTGTCCATCGTGTTCCACCGCGGCCGCCTGGAAGACAGCGCGCTCATCACCCGCGACCTGGTCACGCTGCCCAGCCTCGTGGTTGCGGCCCCGGCCCTGCTCGCCAGGACTGGCACGCCCCGCCACGTGCGCCAGCTGAAAGCGTTGCCCTGCATCACCACGCTCAGCGCGCTCAAGGGCCAACCCTGGCAGTTCGACGACGGTGCCGGCGGCATCGTGAAAGTGCCGGTGCGCAGCCGCTACCGGGTCAACAGCGGGGAATTGGCGTTGGCCGGCGCCCGCCAGGGCATCGGCTTTGCCATTCTGGCGGCCATGTCGTGCCAGGACGATCTGGCGGCAGGCCGCTTGCAGGAAGTGCCGCTGGACCTGCGGCCCGCCCCGCTGCAACTGCTGGGCGTGTACACCCACCGCCACTCGGTGACCGCGCGCGTGCGCGCCTTGCTGGAATTCATGCAATCGCGCCTTTCCCCCTGAAACCTGACAGCTTGCTGATTCGAAAACGCTAATAATTATTATTCAGATAGAATCACGAACTGTCCCCAACCCCTGAACCCTGGCAGTACCGATGTCCCTGCCCCTGCCCGCGGGCCCTGTTTCCCCCCGACACTCCCCGCCTGGAAAACGCCGCGCCAAGGCGCTGGCCGCCGCCCTGAGCGTGATCGCGCTGGCCGCCTGGGGCGTGTGGCGCTACATGTCGCCCGGCCCAGGCGCCCCCGCCATCCCCAATTACGACCAGCAGCCCGTGGCCGTCAGCGTCGCCGCCGCGCGCAGCGGCCCGCTGCCGCTGGACCTGCATGCCCTGGGCACCATCACCCCGCTGGCGCAGGTGGTCTTGCGCAGCCAGGTCGACGGCCAGTTGCAGCAGCTGCACTACACCGAGGGCCAGGCGGTGCAGCGCGGCCAACTGCTGGCCGAGATCGACCCGCGCCCCTACCAGGCCGCCCTGGCTGCGGCCGAAGGTGAATTGGCCCATACCGATGCGCTGCTGCACAACGCCCGCATTGACCTGGACCGCTACCGCACCCTGGCCCGCCAGGAAGCCGTGGCGGGCCAGCAGCTGGACACCGCCGAGGCTCAGGCGCGCAGCTATGCCGCCCAGCGCCAGCGCCTGGCCGCCCGCGTGGCCGATGCCCGCCGCCTGCTGGAGCAGACCCGCATCACCGCGCCGCAGGACGGCCGCATCGGCCTGCGCCGCGTCGACGCCGGCAACCACGTGCGCGCCACCGATACCGATGGCCTGACCACCCTGGTGCAGATGCGGCCGATCTCGGCGCTGTTCGCCATTTCGGAAACCCGGCTGGACCTGCTGCGGCAAGCGCAGGCCCAGGCGCGCGCCGACGGCACGGTGCTGCGGGTGCAAGCCTGGGACGCCGACGACCGGCGCCTGCTTGCCGAAGGCACGCTGCAAGCGCTGGACAACCGGGTGCAGGCCGCCAGCGGTACCGTCAAGCTGCGCGCCCTGTTCGAGAACGCCGACGAATCGCTGTTCCCCAACCAGTTCGTCAACATCCGGCTGGCCCTGGCGCAGCACGAAGACGTGCTGTCCATTCCCACGGCCGCGGTGCAATACGGCACCGAAGGCGCCTTTGTCTACGTCATCGACGATGACCTGAAAGCCACCCGCCGCGAACTGACACTGGGCCGCGCCAACGCCGGCCGCGTCACCGTCGTGTCGGGCCTGGCGCCCGCCGAGCGCGTGGTGGTCGAAGGTGTGGACCGCCTGCACGACGGCCGCGGCGTGCAGGTCGTGGACGCCCAGAGCTAACGCGAGACGCCCCCCACCATGAGCCTGTCCCGCCCCTTCATCCTGCGCCCGGTCGCCACGTCGTTCCTGATGATCGCGCTGCTGCTGTCGGGCATCCTGGCCTGGCGCCTGCTGCCCGTGGCGGCGCTGCCGCAGGTGGACTACCCCATCATCCAGGTCACCACGCCCTACCCCGGCGCCAGCCCCGACGTGACGGCCCGCGCCGTCACCGCGCCGCTGGAACGCCGCTTTGGCCAGATTCCCGGCTTGAAGCAGATGTCGTCGTCCAGCGGCAGCGGCATCTCGGTCATCACGCTGCAGTTCTCGCTGGACGTGTCGCTGGGCGTGGCCGAACAGGAAGTGCAGGCCGCCATCAGCGCCAGCGGCTCGCTGCTGCCCAACGACCTGCCCACCCCGCCGGTGTACCGCAAGGTCAACCCGGCCGACGTGCCCATCCTGACGCTGGCCGTCACGTCTGATTCGGTGCCGCTGCCGCAGGTGTACGACCTGGTCGACACCCGCATGACCCAACGCCTGGCGCAGCTGTCCGGCGTGGGCATGGTCAGCCTGGCGGGCGGCCAACGGCCCGCGGTCAGGGTGCAGGCCAACCCGATGGCGCTGGCCGCGCGCGGGCTGCAACTGTCGGACCTGCGCGACACGATCGCCAAGGCCAACTCCAACCAACCCAAAGGCAGCTTCGACGGCCCGGTGCGCTCGGTCATCATGGACGCCAACGACCAATTGCAAAGCGCCCAGGAATACCGCGACCTGATCGTGGCCTGGCGCAACGGCGCGCCGGTGCGCCTGGGCGACGTGGCCACGGTGGAAGACGGCGCCGAAGACCGCTACCTGGCCGCCTGGGTCGACCGCCAGCCCGCCGTACTGGTGAACATCCAGCGCCAGCCGGGCGCCAACGTCATCGCCGTGGCCGACCAGGTCAAGGCCCTGCTGCCGCAACTGACTGCGAGCCTGCCCGCCGCCGTGCAGGTGCGCATCCTGACCGACCGTACCGAGAGCATCCGCGCATCCGTACGGGGGGTTCAATGGGAACTGGCCTTTGCCGTGGGCCTGGTGGTGCTGGTCACCTTCCTGTTCCTGCGCAACCTGCCGGCCACGCTGATCCCCAGCCTGGCCGTGCCGCTGTCGCTGATCGGCACGTTCGGTTTCATGCACCTGGCGGGGTTTTCCACCAACAACCTGACGCTGATGGCGCTGACCATCGGCGCCGGCTTCGTGGTGGACGACGCCATCGTCATGCTCGAGAACATCGCCCGCTATCGTGAACAGGGCCACAGCCCGATGTCGGCTGCGCTCAAGGGCGCCGGGCAGATCGGCTTCACCCTGGTGTCCCTGACCCTGTCGCTGATCGCCGTGCTGATTCCACTGCTGTTCATGGAAGACGTGGTCGGCCGCCTGTTTCGCGAGTTCGCCATCACGCTGGCCGTGGCCATCCTGATATCGCTGGCCGTGTCCCTGACGCTGACGCCGATGATGTGCGCGCGCCTCTTGCCCGCGCACGCCGAACGCCCGCCCGGCCTGCTGGACCGTCTGCAGGAACGCTATGCCGGCTGGCTCGACGCCACCCTGCGCCACCAGCGCCTGACCCTGCTGGCCATGCTGGCCACGGTCGTGCTGACGGGGCTGTTGTACCTGGCCGTGCCCAAGGGCTTTTTCCCGGTGCAGGACGGCGGCGTGCTGCAAGGGGTGACCCAGTCCGCGCAAAGCACCTCGTTCGAGGCCATGTCGCGGCGCCAGCAGGCGCTGGCGCAAAGCCTGCTGGGCGACCCCGACGTGGCCAGCCTGTCGTCCTTCATCGGCATCGACGGCATGAACCCCACGCTGAACACCGGCCGCCTGCTGGTCAACCTGAAACCCTGGAGCGAGCGCAGCGCGCCGCTGGCCGACATCATGGCGCGGCTGGACGCGCGGGCGCGCCAGGTGCAGGGCATATCCCTGTTCCTGCAACCGGTGCAGGAACTGAACATCGAAGACCGCGTCAGCCGCGGCCAGTACCAGTTCACGCTGACCTCGCCCGACAGCGCGCTGCTGGCCCGCTGGAGCGCCGCGCTGACCCAGCGCCTGGCTGCCGCGCCGCAATTGGCCGACATCTCGTCCGACCTGCAGGGCGATGGCCGCCAGGCCTACCTGGACGTGTCGCGCGACGCCGCCGCCCGCCTGGGCGTGACGCTGGACGACGTGGCGCAGGCGCTGTACAGCGCCTTCGGCCAGCGCCAGGTCGCCACGCTGTTCACGCAGTCGAACCAGTACCGCGTGGTGCTGGAAGTGGACCGCCGCCTGGCCGCCAGCCCCGACGCGCTCGAACGCATCCACCTGCAAAGCAAGGACGGCCAGGCCATTCCGCTGTCGGCGCTGGCCAGCGTCAGCGAACGCGCGGTGCCGCTGGCGGTGAACCACCTGTCGCAGTTTCCGGCCGTCAACCTATCGTTCAACCTGCCGCCGGGCGGCTCGCTGGGCGAGGCCATCGCCGCCATCGAGGCCGCGCGGCAGGACATCGCCATGCCGCCCAGCGTCGAACTGCGGCTGCAAGGCGCGGCATCGGCCTTCCAGGCCTCCCTGTCCAACACCTTGTGGCTGATGCTGGCCGCCGTGGTCACCATGTACCTGGTGCTGGGCATGCTCTATGAAAGCGCCATCCACCCGATCACCATCCTGTCGACGCTGCCGTCCGCCACCGTGGGCGCGCTGCTGGCGCTGCTGTTGACCGGCCGGCCGCTGGACCTGATCGCCGTCATCGGCATCATCCTGCTGATCGGCCTGGTCAAGAAGAACGGCATCATGATGGTGGACTTCGCGCTGGAAGCCGAACGCAGCCGCGGCCTGGCGCCGCAGGCCGCTATCCGCGAAGCCGCGCTGCTGCGCCTGCGGCCGATTCTGATGACCACGCTGGCCGCGCTGTTCGGCGCCCTGCCGCTGATGCTGGCCACCGGGTCGGGTGCGGAACTGCGCCAGCCGCTGGGCTGGGTGATGGTGGGCGGCCTCTTGGTCAGCCAGGTGCTGACGCTGTTCACCACCCCCGCCGTCTACCTGTTCTTCCATCGCCTGGGTCAACGCCGCCAGACCGCCGCCCCGGCTGCCACGGACCGGCCGGCGCCATGATCCGCGCGCTGCTGCACCGGCCCATCGCCTGCATCTTCCTGGCGGTGGCCCTGACCTTGCTGGGCGCCGTGGCCTGGCGCCTGCTGCCCGTGGCGCCGCTGCCGCAGGTGGATTTTCCCACCATCGAAGTGCGGGCCGAGCTGCCCGGCGCCAGCCCCGAGAGCATGGCCAGCACCGTGGCCGCACCGCTGGAGCGCGCGCTGGGCGCCATTGCCGGCGTCAGCGCCATGAGCTCGTCCAGCAACCAGGGCGCCACCCGCGTGCTGCTGCAGTTCGCGCTGGACCGCAACATCAACGAAGCCGCGCGCGACGTGCAGGCCGCCATCAACGCGGCCCGCGCCGAGCTGCCGTCCGGCATGCCCGGCAACCCCACCTACCGCAAGATCAACCCATCGCAGGCGCCCATCATGGCGCTGGCGCTCAGCTCGGCCACCCGGCCCGCCGGCCAGCTTTATGACCTGGGCGCCACCGTGCTGGCGCAGAAGATCTCGCAGGTCGTCGGCGTGGGCGAAGTAACCCTGGGCGGCAGTTCCTTGCCCGCCGTGCGCGTGCAGGTCAATCCCAACGCGCTGGCCCACTACGGCATCGCCCTGGACGACCTGCGCCAGGCGATTGCCAACGCCGCCCCCATGGGCCCGCAGGGTCAACTGGACTCGCCCGGCCAGCGCTGGGAAGTCGGCACGCCCGGCCAGCCGCGCACCGCCCACGACTACAACGGCCTGATCGTGCGCCACCGGGACGGCGCCACCACCCGCCTGGCGCAGGTCGCCCAGGTCAGTGATTCGGTCGAGAACCGCTACAGCAGCGGCTTTCACAACCAGAACCCGTCGGTCGTCCTGACCATCAGCCGCCAGCCCGGCGCCAACATCATCGAGACCATCGCCGCCATCAACCAGGCCCTGCCCGGCCTGCGCGCGCTGATGCCAGCCGACGTCGACCTGACCGTGGTGCTGGACCGATCCCCCGGCATCCACGCCACCCTGCGCGAAGCCCACATCACCCTGGCCCTGGCCGTGGGCCTGGTGATCCTGGTGGTGTGGCTGTTCCTGGGCAGCGCGCGCGCCGCCGCCATTCCCAGCGTCGCGATTCCCGTGTGCCTGGTCGCCACCTTCGCCGTCATGTACCTGTGGGGCTTCTCGCTGAACAACCTGTCGCTGATGGCGCTGATCGTGGCGGCCGGCCTGGTGGTCGACGACGCCATCGTGGTGCTGGAAAACATCACCCGCCACCTGGAACGCGGGCTGGCCCCGCGCCAGGCCGCGCTGCGCGGCGTGCGCGAAGTGGGCTTCACCCTGGTCGCCATGACGCTGGCGCTGTCGGTGGTGTTCGTGTCGATCCTGTTCATGGGCGGCCTGGTGGAGCGCCTGTTCCGCGAGTTCTCCATCACCCTGGTCGCCGCCATCGTGATCTCGCTGGTGGTATCGGTGGCCATCATCCCCAGCCTGTGCGCGCGCTGGCTGCGGCCCGCGCCACCCCCCGCCGATACCGGCCGCCCCTCGCGCCTGCGCGCCGTCTTTGCCCGCATGCATCACTGGTACGGCGTCTCGCTGGCGCGCGTGCTGGGCCACGCCCGCCTGACCTTGCTGCTGCTGGCCGCCGTGGTCGGCCTGAACGTCTATCTGTATGCCCAGGCGCCCAAGGGCTTCCTGCCGCAGCAGGACACCGGCCAGCTCGTGGGCTTCGTGCGCGGCGACGACGGCTTCTCGTTCCAGGTCATGCAACCGAAAATCGACGTCTACCGGCAACTGGTGTTGCGGCACCCGGCCGTGCAGGACGTCATCGGCTACAACGGCGGCAGCCTGGGCATCAGCAATTCGCTGTTTCTCATCCGCCTCAAACCCGCTGCCGAGCGCGGCGAATCGTCGGCCCAGGTCATCAACTGGCTGCGTGCCAACGCCCCGCCCGTACCCGGCGGCATGTTCTTCCTGAACGTCGACCAGGACCTGCGCATGCCCGGCGGCTTCGGCAATTCCGGCGACCACGAACTGGCCATCATGGCCAGCGACGTGCCCGCCCTGCGGCAATGGTCGCGCCGCATTTCCCGCGCCATGCAGGACATTCCCGAACTGCGCGACGTCGACGCCGTCGGCGACGCCGCCACCCAGCAGGTGGTCATCCACATCGACCGCAGCGCCGCCCAGCGCCTGGGCGTGGACATGCAGACGATCAGCAGCGTGCTCAGCAATTCGTTCAGCCAGCGCCAGGTCGCCACCCTGTACGACCCCATGAACCAGTACCGCGTGGTGCTGGAACTGGACCCGCGCTACACCGAAGACCCCGAGGTACTGGAACGCGTGCAGGTCGTGGCCGCCGACGGCAGCCGCGTGCCGCTCACGGCTTTCGCCACCTATGAACACGGCCTGGTCAACGACCGCGTCTTTCACGACGGCCTGTTTGCCGCCGTGGGCGTGGGCTTCTCGCTGGCCGAAGGCGTGTCGCTGCAGCAAGGCCTGGCCGCCATCGACGCCGCCATGGCCAAGCTGATGGTGCCCGCCCACATCCAGACCCGCCTGGGCGGCGACGCCCGCAGCTTCCAGCAGAGCCTGCAGGACCAGCCGTGGCTGATCCTGGGCGTACTGGTGGCCATCTACCTGGTGCTGGGCATCCTGTACGAAAGCCCGCTGCACCCGCTGACCATCCTGTCGACCCTGCCGTCGGCCGG
>NZ_AYMF01000022.1:0-577 GCF_000633435.1 Achromobacter sp. DH1f
GGCTCATCGAACAGCATGATCTTGGGGCTCATGCACAGCGACCGGGCAATCGCCACGCGCTGCTGCTGGCCGCCGGACAGCTGGCCGGGGAATTTCTTGGCCTGGTCCGGAATGCGCACGCGTTCCAGGTACTTCATGGCCGTGGCTTCGGCTTCGGCACGCGGCTTTTTCAGCACCCACATGGGGCCCAGCGTCAGGTTCTCCAGCACCGTCAGGTGCGGGAACAGGTTGAAGTGCTGGAACACCATGCCGACGTCCTTGCGGATGGTCTCGATGTGCTTCAAGTCGTTGGTGAGCTCCGTGCCGTCCACGATGATGTGGCCTTTCTGGTGCTCTTCGAGCCGGTTGATGCAGCGGATCATGGTGGACTTGCCCGAGCCGGACGGCCCGCACACCACGATGCGCTCACCCGGCGCCACGTCCAGGTTGATGTTGCGCAGCACGTGGAACTGGCCGTACCACTTGTTCACGTCCTGCAGTCGAATGATGGCATCAGACATGCCTGTACTCCCTAAGTATCGCGGTGCGCGTCCGCTTCGGGCGGACGCGCGGCAAAAGTGCGGGGCTGTTGACCCTA